>CAXRFY010000031.1:0-12688 GCA_964229925.1 Schleiferiaceae bacterium | reverse complement strand
GCGGGCAGGGCCGCAAAGGCGTAGAGGGGGTACGAAAGACCGTAAGGAGCCTCCACCTTCACAATCCACGAAAAGACAATCAGGACGATGGCGGCGGCTAGGAGGGGCTGCCCAATGGACCAGAGCCAGCCCATGCGCGTTTGGGCGTAGCGCAACTGCAGGTCGCGTCGCGCAAAGGCCCAGGCGACGCTGCGCGCACGCCGAATCTCCGCAGCGCTCCTGCGCCACAACGGGTCTTTTGCGTGAACAGTCGTTACCGATTTACTCATAGCGTAGGGCTTCGATCGGATCCAATCGAGCCGCCTGACGCGCGGGGTACCACCCGGAGACAATGCCAACTAAAACGGAAACGATCAATGCTAAGATCATCCATTTTAAGGGGAAAACTGCAGGAGAATCCATGATTACGGCCATGCCGTTACCGACGGCAAGTCCAAGGACCGTGCCCATCAGGCCTCCGATCAAGGAAACGAGAACGGCTTCGGACAGGAATTGTAAGACGATGATGCGCTGGTTGGCGCCTAGAGCTTTGCGGGTGCCGATCTCGCGGGTGCGTTCGGTCACGGAGACGAGCATGATGTTCATCAGCGCCACGGATGCCCCCAGCAGGGTAATGAAGCCGATGAGGGCCGCGCCCATACTGACAGAACTCAGCGACTCAATCAAGATGGCCGAGAGGCTGTCGCTGCGTCGAATGTTGAAGTTGTTTTCCTCGCCGGGACGAAGTTTTCGGATCGCCCGCATGGCGGCTGTGGCCTGATCAATGGTAGCATCTAGGTACAGGGCATCGGGTGCCATAATACTCGTCACATAGGACGAATAGGGCGTTCCAAAGTCCTGATGGCCCGTCATCAAGGGCAGGTAGACAATGTTGTCCGAGGCCATAAAGCCGCTGTTTCCTTTGGGCTTCGTCACGCCAATAACGGTGTAGGGTTTGTTGCCACTGATCCGAATGCGCTTGCCCAGCGCCCCGCCGTTGGGGAAGAGTTTGGCCGCCACATCCGGTGCGATTAGGGCTACCGCGCGCGCCTCGTTTAATTCGATCGGCGAGAAGTAGCGCCCTTCGGCGAGTTCCAAGGCATTGACCTCGGGGTAGTGCTTGTCCGCGGCCATGACCCGAACGTTGGGATTCGTCTCCTTTCCTTCGTAGAAAATCACCGCCGTGCCCATCAAATCGTCGCTCACACTCGCCATTACGCCCTGTGCATCGAGATTCTCCCGAAGTTTGATCGCCGTGCGTAGCGGAATTTGGGGTTGCTCTTTCTCACGCATCCCCCGGCGGCCAATCTGAATGTTCATCCCGCCTTGTTGAATGGTAAACGTATTGGCGCCCATCGAGGTGAATTGGCCCGAAATACTGGACTCCATCACGCTCGTCGCCGTCAACATGCCCACCAGCGCCGTAATGCCAATGGCGATGATTAATGCGGTTAAAACGGCCCGAAGTAGCTGAGCCCTAAGTGCTTGCACGGCCATTGTAAGGGCTTCAACGAGGATGGGGATGCGGAATTTCTGCATAGTTCGTGTAAAGGTAGTGGGTGGATGGCTTGGCTTTTGCACCTTTGCAGTCCCATGATGCTGAACAAATTACATGCCGCCTTCGCGGCTCTTGCCCTTTCTTTTGCGGCCCAAGCCCAATACGTGTACGTGGACTTTAACGACACCACCCTCTCCGTGAATGGCCAAATCGTTGATTTGGACGTCAATCAGGATACGGCATGGGATTTTCGATTCACCTTGTTGCGCGATACCGGTACCACGACCAATTTAATTGATGCGGCGTTGGTTTCTCCTTTTGATTCCGTGAATGGCGCCATTTTGGGCCAGCAGCGCGGTCTCTTCCACTACGCGGACCGCCTGGAGGTGGGTGATTTGATTGGCGCGACGTCGAGTTGGGCGGGCATGTCCCCTTCCGACGAGTACGGCACCATCGACTACCGCTTTGACAGCGTGCACGATCCCTATTCGCAGTGGCAAGCGCCGTACACGGATGGCTTTTTGGGTACCCGAACGGAAAAGAACGGGCAATTCATCTACGGATGGATCCGCCTCCAAATGGCTGCCGACGGCAAGTCTTTCACCTTGAAAGACTGTGCCTACCAGCACAAAGCGGACAGCACCATCGAAGCAGGTCACCTCTGGATTTCCGTCCCTGAAGTGGGCATGGAAGGCTATAGCTGGCGCGTGGCTCAAGGCGGTTTGTACCTCCAACGCCCTGCCAATCAAGCGGCTGCACAGGTTCGAGTCCTCAGCCTCAACGGCCAAACGCTGCTCTCCGGCACCTGGCGCGACGAAGAATGGGCCCTGCCCGTGGCTGCACTGCCATCCTCTGTCGTGCTACTCGTGGTGGAATGCGAGGGCCAGCATTGGGTTGAGCGCATCCCGCTCGTCCAGCCTTGAGGTTAAAAACTTTCTTGTAATTCGGTCGATTTGACAGAAAATCGGCAGTGAATTCGGTCGTTTTCGAAGTATTTTTGCGTCAAATACCCAACGTATGGCATTTGATATTGAAATGATCCGCGGCTTCTATGAGCGCTTTCCTGGGCGCGTAGCTGCGGCACGCACTGTGGTCGGACATCCGCTGACCCTCTCTGAAAAGATTTTGTACGCCCACCTTTGGCAGGGCGACGCGACCGAAGCCTACCAGCGCGGCGCTTCCTATGTAGACTTTGCACCGGACCGCGTGGCCATGCAGGATGCCACGGCTCAAATGGCCCTGCTCCAGTTCATGCAGGCGGGCCGGAAAAAAGTGGCTGTTCCTTCTACGGCGCACTGCGATCACTTGATTCAGGCGCGAGTTGGTGCTTCTGCAGATTTGCAAGATGCCGTTAACAAGAGCAACGAGGTCTTCAACTTCTTGGCTTCGGTCTCCAACAAATACGGCATTGGCTTCTGGAAGCCCGGTGCAGGTATTATCCACCAAGTGGTTTTGGAAAACTACGCCTTCCCTGGAGGTATGATGATCGGTACGGACTCGCACACGGTGAACGCCGGCGGTCTGGGCATGGTAGCCATCGGTGTAGGCGGTGCAGATGCCGTAGACGTGATGGCCGGTATGGCTTGGGAATTGAAATTCCCCAAACTAATCGGTGTGAAGTTGACCGGCGAACTCAACGGCTGGACTTCCGCCAAGGACGTGATTCTCAAAGTGGCAGGCATCCTGACGGTGAAGGGTGGAACGGGAGCTATTGTCGAGTACTTCGGCGAAGGGGCTACCTCCCTTTCCTGTACCGGTAAAGGTACCATCTGTAATATGGGTGCTGAAATTGGCGCCACCACCTCCACGTTTGCCTACGACGCTTCCATGGAGCGCTACCTGCGCGCCACGGACCGCAGTGACGTGGCTGATTTGGCCAATGCCGTTGCAGGTGAATTGACCGCCGATGCGGACGTCTATGCGCATCCTGAGAAGTACTTCGATCAAGTGATTGAAATCAACTTGTCCGAATTGGAGCCTCACGTGAACGGACCATTTACGCCCGATTTGGCCACCCCTATCTCCAAGTTGGGCGAGGTGGCCAAAGCCAACGGCTGGCCCTTGGACGTAGAAGTGGGTCTGATCGGATCTTGCACCAACTCTTCCTACGAAGATTTAACTCGTGCAGCCTCCGTGGCAAAGCAAGCCGCGGCTAAGAAGCTGACCGTCAACGCGGAATATTCTGTAACCCCTGGTTCAGAACAAGTGCGCTACACGGCGGAACGCGACGGCTTGCTGGGCGAGTTTGAAGCCATCGGCGGCAAAGTTTTTGCCAACGCCTGTGGCCCCTGTATTGGTCAGTGGGCGCGCGAGGGCGCGGACAAGGGCGAGAAGAACACCATTGTTCACTCTTTCAACCGAAACTTCGCCAAGCGTGCGGATGGCAACCCCAATACGCATGCCTTCGTAGCATCGCCTGAACTCGTTACCGCCCTGGCTATTGCGGGCCGCTTGGACTTCAATCCCTTGACGGATACCCTGGTGAACCAAGACGGCGAGGCAGTAAAGCTCGACGCCCCTGTGGGTGAGGAACTTCCCGCAAAAGGCTACGCGGTGGAAGACGCAGGCTACCAAGCCCCTGCAGAAGATGGCAGCGGTGTCGTAGTCGAAGTCAACCCCGAGAGCCAACGCCTCCAATTGCTCGATTCGTTCACAGCGTGGGACGGCCAAAATATCACGGGCGCCAAGTTGCTGATCAAAGCCCAAGGCAAGTGTACCACGGACCACATCTCCATGGCAGGCCCTTGGTTGCGCTACCGCGGTCACTTGGACAACATCGCCAACAACACCTTGACCGGTGCGGTGAATGCCTTCAACGGCGAGACCAATTCTGTGCTCAACCAGTTGACGGGCGCGTACGGCGAGGTTCCCGCAGTGCAGCGCGCGTACAAGGCGGCTGGCGTTCCCACCTTGGTAGTGGGTGACCAGAACTACGGTGAAGGTTCTTCCCGCGAACATGCGGCCATGCAGCCCCGCCATTTGGGTGTTCGTGCCGTTTTGGTGAAGAGCTTTGCACGTATCCACGAAACCAACCTTAAGAAGCAAGGCATGCTGGCCTTGACCTTTGCCAACGAGGCGGACTACGACAAATTCCAAGAGACCGACAGCGTGGATTTTGTGGATTTGACGGATTTCGCTCCTGGCAAGCCCTTGACGCTCGTCTTGACGCACGCCGATGGAAGCCAAGACCGCATCGTCGTGAACCACACCTACAACGAGCAGCAGATCGCCTGGTTTAAGGCCGGTTCTGCCCTCAACTTGATCAAGCAAGAACAAGGTTTGTAAGCGAGAGGTTGATAAGTTCTCCAAGCCGCAGCCCCAAAAGGCTGCGGCTTTTTTTTACCTTCAAGCCATGGAGGCATACAGCAAACGGACCCAGCGTGGATGGGCCATGTACGATTGGGCGAACTCTTCGTACTCCTTAGTCATTGGCACCGCCATTTTCCCCATTTACTATGCCGCCGTGATGGAAGGAGCCGGGAAGACCACCTTCCCCTTTTTCTGGGGGGAGATCTCCACCACGGCCGCCTACACCTTTGTGGTAGCGGCTTCCTTCCTGACCATCAGCATTTTCACCCCCTACCTCAGTGCCCTAGCCGAAATTGCGGGCAACAAGCGCAGTTTCATGCGGGGCTTTGTCTACACAGGGGCTTTGGCCTGTATGGGTATGTATGCATTTACGGATGAGGTGCTGTGGTGGGGCTTGCTATCGCCCTACCTCGCGTCGCTCTGCTTCTCGGGCAGCCTCGTGTTTTACAATTCCTACCTCCCCGAAATTGCGCCCGCCGAGGAGCAGGACGCCCTTTCAGCCCGGGGTTTTGCCTTGGGCTACTTGGGCAGTTCCTTGGTGCTCATTGCGGCCTTGGCCGGCATCCAAAATCCCGAATGGTTTGGACAAAGCACCGGCTGGGTGACCCGAATGAGCTTCGTCGTCGTCGGCCTTTGGTGGCTCGGGTGGGGCGAATACGCGCTCTTCCGCTTGCCTTCCGGTCGAGGCGTTCATGCCCCCGTGAAAGAAAAAGGCTGGATTCGCGCCGCCTACCAGCGCTTGTTTGACGTCGTGCATGAATTCCGCGGCATGCCAGGTGTGGAGCGCTTTCTAGTGGGCTTCTTCTTTGCGTCCGCCGGAGTTCAAACGGTTATCCTTATAGCGTCTCTCTTCGGTTCCAAAGCCCTCGGTCTGGAAACCAGCGCCCTCATTACGACCATATTGCTCATCCAGTTTGTAGGCATCCTCGGGTCTTGGGTCTTCTCGCGCTTGAGCCGGATTTGGGGCAACATTCGCGCCCTGGTGCTGGCCTCTTTCGTTTGGGTAGCCATCTGCGCGTTGGCCTACTTTGTAGATTCCGAAGTGCAATTTTACCTCCTTGGAGCAGCCGTCGGTCTCGTGCTAGGCGGCATTCAATCCTTGGCGCGATCTACGTTCAGCAAGCTCTTGCCGGCCGAAGGGGAACACGTCACCTACTTCGCCTTTTTTGACATCGCCGAGAAATTAGCGACCGTATTTGGCATGGTTGCCGTCGGTTGGTTGGAAACCAGCACCGGGGACTTGCGCTTGGCCGCTGCCATGCTTTCGGTGTTTTTCTTTGTAGCCGTCCTTTTTTGGGGACGGGTCAGAATGGTACAGAAATTGTAATTTCAAGGCTATGAAACCGGCGCTATTTCTGACTGCTTTCGCGTTGCTCTCGGTGCTTTCGGGCTGTTACTACGACAATGCTGAAGAGCTCTATGGTACAACGCCTTGCGATGCTTCAGCAGTGACCTGGACGGTAGATATTCAGCCCATGCTTCAAGCGAACTGTGTGTCCTGCCATTCGGGCGCTTCACCATCTGGCGGAAAGGACCTGAGTACCTATGCCAATGTGAAGACCTACCTCGGTGGCGCAGTGAGTCGAATGAACAAGCCCCTGGGCGACCCGCTCATTATGCCCCCAAGTGGCCCACTTTCTACCTGTTCCCTAACTAAACTTGATGCGTGGGTTGCTGCCGGCGCATTGGAAAACTAATCCCAAACCCCTATGAAAAAGACCCTTTTCCTTTCCATCGCACTTCTGGCGACTTTGTCCGTTTCGGCCCAGAAATTAGTTAGCCGCGACACCTATGTGCACTTCTTTTCCGAAACACCGGTAGAGGATATTGAAGCCTCGCTCAAAGACGGGGTAGGTTTGATCAATACGGCGAACAATGAGTTTGTCTTCCAAGTGACCATTCAGTCCTTCACCTTTGAAAAGGCCCTTATGCAGGAGCATTTCAATGAGAACTACATGGAATCGACCAAGTACCCCAAGGGCCTATTTAAAGGGGCTATCAAAGGGGAGGTGAATTTTGCCAAGCCCGGCACCTATGCGGTGAAATTGGAAGGCACGATGACCATTCACGGTAAGGACCGCGGTATGACCGTACCCGCTACCATCTCCGTGACCAAAGAGGGCTTGGTGAACTTAGAGTCCACCTTCATTGTGAAGCCCGGCGACCACGACATTGAGATCCCAAGCCTGGTAGTTACCAAGATCGCCAAGGAAATCGAAGTAAAGGTTAAGTCCACTCTTCGTGCGAGTTAAGCATCTTTATGCCCTGCTGGGGCTATTGATCTTGCCACTGGTGTCGTGGGCTCAGGATGATTTATTGGCGGAATTGGATGCCATCGCTCCGCCTCCGCCCAAGGCCTACGTCTACGCTACGTTCAAGGGGACCCGCGTGATCAACCAGCAATCGGTAGAGCTCCCCGCTGCCGGCGTAGGGCAGTTTGTGATTGGCCACCGGTTTGGGGCCTTGAACGATCAACCGCTGTACAATTTGTTTGGCTTGGACGTGGCGCAAATTCGCTTTGAATACAGTTATTCGCCCGTCAAGTGGTTGAATGTTGGCGCGGGACGATCTTCGGGTTCCAAAACCTATGACGGCTTTGCCAAGGTGCGTTTCACCCGGCAATCCAGCGGCTCGGGCTTTAATTGGCCTGTGACCAGCGCGTACTACACCAATGCTACGATGGTGACGACGCCGTTTTCGGACGGTTTTGACCATTATTTCACGGACCGAATGGCCTACACCCACCAGTTCCTCGTGGCGCGCAAGTTCAATGAAGCATTTTCCTTCCAAATTGCTCCCACGTTGGTGCACTTCAACCTGGTGGAGAAAGCCACCGACAAAAACGACCGCTTGGGTATTGCTTTTGGTGGCCGCTACAAATTGACCCAACGCATGGCCCTGACCGGTGAGTACATGCTGCGTGCGGACCGCGGTGCCTGGGAAAACGATCCCTACGCCAATGCGCTGAGCATCGGAGTGGACATTGAAACGGGCGGCCACGTCTTTCAATTTCACCTAACCAATGCACGCTCTATGGCGGACCCTCAGTGGATGATGCAAACGCCTGGTCAATGGGGCAAGGGGGATATTTTCCTAGGTTTTAACATTACGCGGGTCTTCACCCACGTCGCTCCAGAACTGTAAGAGCGCCCTTTCATTCAAGCAACATGGATCGTGCTTTTGACCTCATCGTAGTTGGGGGCGGCATCGTAGGCGCGGCCACGGCCTACCAATACCGCCAACAGCATCCGTCCGCGCGAATTGCTGTGTTTGAAAAGGAAGCGCGCCCGGCCGCCCACCAAACAGGTCGAAATTCAGGCGTCATTCATTCGGGTCTCTATTACAAGCCCGGGTCGCTCAAAGCACGAACATGCCTCAGCGGCTATGCTCAATTGCTGGATTTCTGCGCGGAAAACGCGGTAGCGCATGAGGTCTGCGGAAAAATTGTGGTGGCGACCGATGCCCAAGAGGCAGCGCGTTTGCGCGGATTGGCCGCGCGCGGCACCGAAAACGGATTGCAAGGCCTCCGATTCGTAGATGCAGCCCAAGCCCGGGAGATCGAACCTCATATCGAGGCCTACGAAGCCTTATGGGTGCCCCAAACGGGCATCGTGGACTACGTGGGCATGACGGAAAAACTGCTGGAGCGTGCGACGGAGGGCCAAGGTTCGGTGCGATTGAAGTGCCGCGTACTTGGATTAGCGCGAAAAGGAGCAGTCAGCGAAGTGAAAACCAATGAAGGGACCTTTGAAGCGCCCTTTGTCGTGGTCTGTGCAGGCCTTCAAAGTGACCGAATCGCAGCGAAAGATGGGGTGCGGAATGGCGTTCGCATCGTGCCCTTTCGGGGAGATTACTACGATTTGACGCCTGAGGCGGCGCACAAGGTGCGCAACCTCGTGTACCCCGTGCCCGATCCCGAATTCCCCTTCTTGGGCGTCCACTTCACGCGCATGGTGCAAGGCGGGGTGGAATGTGGCCCCAATGCCGTTTTCAGCTTTGCCCGCGAAGGCTACACCAAGACGGCCTTTGACGCCAAGGATTGTGCGAGTGCGCTGGGATTTGGGGGAACCTGGCGCTTGTTTGCCCAGCACTGGCGCTACGGTCTAGGCGAATACGAGCGGGCCTTCTCCAAGCCTAAGTTTCTCAAAGCCCTACAAAAGATGATGCCCGGTCTGCAGATGGAGGATATCGTGCCCGGCCGAGCGGGTATTCGGGCCCAAGCGCTGGATCAAACGGGCAAGCTCGTCGACGACTTTGTGATTGAGCGCGGGGCAGCGGCGGTGCACGTCATCAATGCCCCCTCTCCGGCGGCAAAGGCGAGTTTGGCCATTGGCGAGGAGATTCTGCGCCGACTCTAAGATTTATCGTTGCGACTCGGGCCAAGGGCTCTCTTTTCCGATGTGGAAGAGGGCATCGCCGCGGTGCACCAATGGGATATTGTTGTGGCCAATAATGAAACCGTCCATGGGGCTGTAGACCTTGACGCTGTAGCTGTCGTAGGGGTTTCGGATCCGGCCGATAAGCTCGCCTTCGCGCACGGCTTGGCCGCTTTCACGCTCGGAGGAAAATAGACCGGAAGCCTCAGCGCGCACCCAGGTGTTTCCGGAAATGTGCCGAATTTTCTTCGTATCCCCTTTGCTTCGCCCTTTGAGTCCGCGGGGCTTGGGCGAGGCTTCGAGCATGCCAATGGAATGCATGAAGCGCTTGGTGCCGCGAATAGCTTCTTTGACGGCTTTTTCCTCTAAGCGCAGGGATTCCCCCCCTTCGTACACGATGATTGGGACGCCCTGGGATTGTCCGCAGGCGCGCAAGGAGCCCGAAATCAGACCCGAACCTAGCGCAATGGGGGCTTGGAAGGCCTGAGCCATCTCAATGGCTTTGGGGTCCTGGTCGTCGTAGCGAATTTGGGGGTAGTTGGTTCGGCTCGCTCCACCCGTGTGGAAGTCAATGCCCATGTCTATTACGGGAAGAATCTTTGTCGCCATCGTATGCGCGACCTGCGCCGCGAGCGAACCGTTAGGCGAACCCGGAAAACTGCGGTTGACATCCTTGCCGTCGGGCACTTCCCGGCTAAAGAAGAGGAAGCCATAGACGTTGATAATGGGGATGGCCACCACGCTGCCGCAGGTGATTTGGTTCAGGACGCCCAGCGAAATCATGCGCCGAACGACCTCAATGCCATTGACCTCGTCGCCGTGTAAGCCCCCAGAAAGCAAAAGGGTGGGCCCGGGATTTTCGCTCCTAAACACGTGAACCGGCATGTGGATCAGCGTGCCAGAGAGGAGGCGGGCGACTTGAATATCAACGGTCTTGCTGGTGCCTGCCGGGATGACCACGTCATCAATCACCAAGGCATCCGAAAGCATTAGCGGCCGGTGTAGGTTTGGGGGGTGAGCACGCGAAGTTCATCCTTGACGGACTCGGAGACCTCCAAGGTTTCGATGAAGGCCGCAATGGTGCTGTGGGTGATGCCTTCGTTGGTCCGCGTAAGAGCCTTCAACGCTTCGTAGGGCTTGGGGTAGCCCTCGCGGCGCAGGATGGTTTGAATGCCTTCCGCAACTACAGCCCAGTTGGCCTCGAGGTCGCGGTCCATGGCTTGCTCGTTCACAATCAACTTGCCCAAGCCCTTTTGCAAGTTTTGCATGGCGAGCAGGCTGTGGCCAAAGGGAACGCCCACATTGCGGAGGACGGTGCTGTCCGTGAGGTCGCGTTGGAGGCGGGAAATGGGCAATTTGGCCGAAAGGTGCTCCAGCAACGCGTTGGCGATGCCGAGGTTGCCTTCCGCATTCTCAAAATCAATGGGATTCACCTTGTGGGGCATGGCTGAGGAGCCCACTTCGCCCGCTACGATGCGCTGCTTGAAGTACTCCATGCTGATGTACTGCCACACGTCCTTGGCAAAGTCCAACAGGATGGTATGAATGCGCTTCATGCCGTCCAGATACGCGGCCAAATGGTCGTAGTGCTCAATTTGGGTAGTCGGGTAGGAACGCTTGAGGCCCAAAATGTCCCCGCAGAAATGCGCGGCAAAGGCGTGCCAGTCGGTGCCAGGGAAGGCGGCATAGTGGGCGTTGAAGGCACCGGTGGCTCCGCCAAACTTTGCGGCAAAGGGAACGGTGTTCAGGTGCTTCAGCTGCTCCTCGATACGAACGATAAAAACCTCCCATTCTTTGCCCAACCGTGTCGGGGAAGCGGGCTGGCCGTGCGTGCGTGCCAGCATGGGCAGGTCCTTCCACTGCTGGGCTTGGTCCTTCAAGGTGGCTAGCAGGTCCTCCAAAGCCGGGCGGAAGATATCCTCGTGGTACTCCTTGATGGAAAGGGGAATCGCTGTGTTGTTGACGTCTTGCGAGGTCAGGCCAAAGTGGATGAATTCGGCTTGTTGGTGGAGGCCCAAAGCTTCCATTTTCTCCTTGAGGAAGTATTCGACCGCTTTCACGTCGTGGTTGGTCGTCTTTTCGATGCCCTTGATGTGGAGGGCGTCGGCTTCACTGAATTCGGTGTAGAGGGCGCGTAGGGCCTGCTTCTGGCCTTCGGTGATGCCGGCCAAGGCGGGCAAGGGCAATTCCGCCAAAGCGATGAAGTACTCCACTTCCACGCGGACGCGGTAGGAGATCAATCCAAATTCAGAAAAGTAGGGGGAGAGGGGCTGGGTGGTGCGCGCGTAGCGGCCATCCAGCGGAGACAAAGCGTGTAAGGCGAATTCCATTCCTGATACTAAAGCGCAAAGGTACCAAATGCCGGTAGGACCGCCGTGGATTTTAAGGCCTCGGCGTGAAAAATCTGCCAAGTCTTCCCATTGGTGAGGGCTCCCCAAGGGGCTTGCGTGCTCAAATTGTAACGCATCCACTGGTCGACGACGGATTCGCTCAGGGCCACCGAGGGCGCTTTGCACTCCACGAGCATCCAAAGCTTTCCTTGGTGAAATACGGCCAGGTCAAAGCGTTTTGCGAGCCCGTTGACGGTGATTCCGCGTTCCACGGCAATGGACTCGGGCGGGTAGCCCGCATCCAGCACCAAACGCCGCAAGGCATCTTGACGAACCCATTCTTCGGGGGTCGCCTTGACATGCTTTTTGCGGAAGGCATCCCAGAGGGTCGGGGATTCGGGATCCAAATCCTGCATGCTCGAATGAAGCCAAGGTCTCATGCTGCAAAGGTTATGTACTTTTGCGTTTCCAATGAAGAAAAAGATCCTGCCTTACCGCGATCCGTTTGGGTACCCCATTTGGGCCAAGCGCACGGTTATCTTTTGGTTTGGCATGGTCACCTGGTACCGCTGTAACCGATTGAACTCACTGAAGGTCAGTGGGGGAGAGCATTTAGCCGCTTTGCCAGATCAAAACGTGCTCTTCGTGAGCAACCACCAGACCTACTTCATGGACGTGGCGAGTATGTACCTCGTGTTCAGCCATGCCAAGCACAAGATTTACGACCGTGCGGACCGCTTTTGGCCCTTCATCAACCCTAAGATTAACCTCTTCTTTATCGCCGCTAAAGAGACGATGAAGGCGGGTCTTTTGCCCCGAATGCTGGCCTTGGCCGGTTCGGTCAGCATCAAGCGCACGTGGCGCGAGGCGGGCAAGGATATTAGCCGAAACGTGGGTTCCCGCGATTTGGACAACATCAAGAAAGCCATTGGCGCCGGCTGGGTGATCACCTTCCCACAAGGAACCACCAAACCCTATGTTCCAGGAAGACGAGGTACTGCGCACATTATCAAGCAGTTGAATCCTGTTGTGGTGCCCGTGGTCATCGACGGGTTCCGCCGTGCGTTTGACAAGAAAGGCCTTCGGACTAAGAAACGCGGCAGCCAGCTTCGCATGCGCTTTAAAGCGCCCATGTCCTTTGCGGTGGATGCAAGTCCTCAAGAGATTCTCGATCAAATCATGGACGCCATCGAGCA
>CAXRFY010000030.1:0-4389 GCA_964229925.1 Schleiferiaceae bacterium | reverse complement strand
TTTGCCAAGCTCTAGCTCTCTAGCTCTCTAGCTCTCTAGCTCTCTAGCTCTCTAGCTCTCTAGCTCTCTAGCTCTCTAGCTCTCAGTCCTCCTTCTGGCACTGCTGCTCAGGCAACGCGCCACAGAAAGAACAGGGCTCACCTTCTTTGTTCAAGAAAGGGGAGTTGGAGGCACAGGTTCCAGCGAATTCACCGTCCTTTTTGCCCCAAATTTTCACGGCCATACCCAACAAACCCAATCCTAGGAGGGCTGCTGCGACCAAGATCAATTTCAACGTTGCTGCCATGCTGCAAAGGTAGTGCCTTGGCTCCAATGGCCAAGGTGATATGCGTCACCCAATGAGGTTGACTTCCGGCTCTAAATGGATGCCAAACTGTTCTTGTACCGAGGTTTGTACGCGTTGGGCATGAGCCCAAAGTTCGGGGCCCGAGGCACCACCGTAATTCACCAACACGAGCGCTTGTTGGGCGTGCATGCCGACGTTTCCGACGCGCTTTCCTTTCCATCCGGTTTGTTCGATCAGCCAACCCGCGGCCACTTTAACCGTTCCGTCGGCTTGCGGATACTGCGGAAGGCTGGGGTGTTGTGTAGCCAAGGCAGCCACTTGCTCGGCAGGCAAGGCGGGATTCTTGAAAAAGCTTCCTGAATTTCCTAGCACCTTGGGGTCGGGCAATTTGCTTTGGCGAATAGCGATCACAGCCTCCGAAATACTCGCCACGGAAGCTTCAAGACCCCGGGCGGCTAACTCCTCTTGAATGGCGCCGTAGGTGGTTTTCAAGGCATGGGAATGCTTCGTCAACCGGAAGGTGACCGACAGGATGACCCCTTTGCCCTTCAAGGCCCCTTTAAAGACGCTGTCTCGGTAGCCAAAGGCACATTCGGCGGACGTCATCACCTGGGTAGCGCCGCTCGCCCAATCGAAGAATCGAAGGGATTCGATGCTGTCTGCTACTTCGACTCCGTAGGCGCCGATGTTTTGGACGGGAGCCGCCCCCACTAATCCGGGGATTAAAGACAGATTTTGCAAGCCGCCCCAGCCACGCTCGACGGTGTAGCGGACGGTGTTGTGCCAGTTTTCGCCGGCGGCTACCTCTAGCCAAATGTGATCGTCCGTCTCGCGCACCACGTCTAGGCCGGTCCAGGCAATTCGGGCCGTGGTGCCGGGTACATCTGCGCAGAGCAGCATGTTACTCCCACCGCTCAAAAGCAGGGACTGCTGCGCATAGCCTTGGGGGTGGAGGCGGTACTCGGCCAAGCTGGCCTCGGTCTCCAAATGCACCAAGCGCTCGGCCTTGGCGTCAATGCCAAAGGTGTTGTAGGGCGCTAGCGATGCATGTTCCTCCCAAATCATGCGCGCTGCGGATAGGCGTTTAGACCGGCTTCCAGGGCGTTCATGGCGCGTTCTAAATCGGCCACTTCCAAGACATAGGCGATACGGACTTGCTGTTTGCCCAACTCGGCATGGGTGTAGAATCCGGCGGCAGGAGCCATCATGACAGTTTCCCCTTGGTGATCAAAGGATTCGAGCATCCACTGGCAGAAGTGATCGGCGTCCTGAACGGGCAATTTGGCCACGGCGTAGAACGCGCCGGAAGGCTTGGGGCAGAAGACGCCGGGCATCGCGTTCAATCGTCCAATGACGTAATCGCGGCGGGTACAGTACTCCTTGTTGACCTCCTCAAAGTAGCTGTCCGGGGTTTCCAGTGCAGCTTCCGCGGCCATCTGCTCAAAGGTGGGAGGGGAGAGGCGCGCTTGGGCGAACTTCATCGCGGCGGCCATAAACGCTTGGTTTTTGGAGGCGAGCAGGCCAATTCGGGCACCGCACATGCTGTAGCGCTTAGAGACCGAATCGATCAAAATGGCGTGTTGTTCCATGCCGTCCAAGTTTAGAACCGACGTGTGGGTAGCGCCATCGTAGGTAAACTCGCGGTAGACTTCATCCGCCACGATGTAGAGATCGTGCTTCAGGGCCATGTCCCGAACGTGCTCCAATTCCTCGCGGCTGTACAATTTGCCCGTGGGATTGCCGGGATTGCACAGGAGGATGGCCTTGGTTTTTGGGGTGATGAGGGCCTCTAGGTCAGACATGGGAGGGAGGGCAAAGCCGTCCTCAATGCGGCTCACAACGGGCACGACGACAGCACCCGTGGCCGTCGCAAAGCCCAGGTAATTCGCGTAGTACGGCTCGGGGATAATGATTTCGTCGCCAGGGTCCACAATGCTGCCCATGGCGATGGCCAAGGCTTCCGAACCGCCGGTGGTCACAATCATGTCCGAGGCGGTCAGGCCGATGCCGTGCTTGGCGTAGTAGCCCACTAATTTCTCTCGGTAGCTGGCAAAGCCGGCCGAATGCGAATAGGCCAAAACCTTCACATCATGGTGCTGCAGCGCCTCCATGGCCACTTTGGGGCTGGGGATGTCCGGCTGACCGATGTTGAGGAAGTGAACTTTGACGCCTTTTTTCTGAGCGCCTTCGGCGTAAGGAACCAGTTTTCGAATGGGGGACGCAGGCATAGCCAGCCCGCGTTGAGAGACTTTTGGCATGAGGCAAATTTCAACAAAAAACCCGCTGCTTGCGCAGCGGGTCTGAATCATTCTGTGGGTGAAGGTTTACTTGGAAACCTTGGAGGTGCCTGTGGTGGTGTTCACAGGAGCCGTTTGCGTGGCGGCAGGCGCCAAAATCTCGCCTTTGATGGTCAATACCTCAGTAGCATTGCTGGCGTTGCTTTGAACGGTCACTGTCTTTTGGAAACGACCCACGCGGCGGGTGTCGTACTTCACCTTGATGGAAGCCGTGGCACCTGGAGCGATGGGAGTGCGGGGCCACTGGGGCACCGTGCAACCGCAAGAACCTACGCAGTTGGAGATGATCAACGGCTCTTTACCGGTGTTCTTGAAGGTGAACTCGCGCTCTCCATTCGCATCTTTTTCGAGCTTACCATAGTCGATGGTCTTGTTCTCAAACGCGATGTTTGCGGCATTGGGATTGGCTTCTTGGGCGTACATGGCCAAGCTGGAAGCAAATACCAGAGCGGCGGTGGCGATGAAATTTTTCATGGCAATTTGGCTTGTTTAAAGAATGTCTAGGACGGCAAATGTAACCGCCATATTCTTTACGGCAAAAAAAGTGCCACATCCTACCTTTGCGGCCTATGGAAATTGCGTCAAAATATGCTCCAGGCCACGTCGAGCGACAGTGGTACACCCGTTGGATGGATAAAAAGGCGTTCGCGTCGGTCCCGGATGCGCGCCCTGCCTACACCATTGTCATCCCTCCGCCCAACGTCACCGGCGTTTTGCACATGGGGCATATGCTCAACAATACCATTCAGGATGTCCTGATCCGACGTGCCCGAATGCGCGGCTTCAACGCCTGCTGGGTACCAGGCACCGACCACGCGTCCATCGCGACGGAAGCCAAGGTGGTCCAGAAGCTACGCGAGTCGGGCATCAAGAAGTCCGACCTCAGCCGCGAGGCCTTCCTGGAGCATGCCTGGGAATGGACCCACAAGCACGGAGGCATCATTCTGGAGCAATTGAAGACCTTGGGCGCCTCCTGCGATTGGGACCGCACCGCTTTTACCATGGATGAGACACGCAGCGAAAGCGTGTTGAAAGTGTTTGTAGACCTCTACGATAAGGGCCACATCTACCGCGGACAGCGCATGGTGCATTGGGATCCGGAGGCCAAGACCTCGCTGAGCGACGAGGAGGTGCTCCACAAGGACGTTCAGGCCAAGCTCTACTACGTTCGGTACGAAGTCGTAGAGAAGCCCGGCACCTACTTGACTGTAGCGACCTCGCGCCCGGAAACCATCATGGCCGACCGCGCCATCGCCATCAACCCCAAGGACAAACGTTACACGGGGCTCCACGGCTTGCACGTTCGGGTACCCCTGGGCGGCATGGAAATTCCGATCATCACGGACGAGTATGTGACGCCTGATTTTGGTACGGGCTGCCTAAAAGTGACGCCCGCGCACGACTGGAACGATTTTGCCATTGGCCAAAAGCACGGCCTCGACGTCATCGACGTGTTGAACGAGGACGGCACTTTGAACGAACACGGTTTGGAATGGGCCGGTATGGATCGCTTTGCGGCCCGAAAAGCCACCGCCGCCCACCTCGAAGAGCGCGGCGATCTCGTCAAAGTCGAGACCTATGCCTCGACGGTAGGCACCTCCGAACGCACCGGTGCAGTCGTTGAACCCCGCCTCTCGCTGCAGTGGTGGATTCGCATGCCTGAATTGGCCAAGCCCGCCTTGGACGCCGTGATGAACGACGACATCCAGCTCATCCCCGAAAAATTCAAGAACACCTACCGCCACTGGATGGAAAACGTCAAGGACTGGTGCATCTCGCGCCAGCTTTGGTGGGGCCATCAGATTC
>CAXRFY010000029.1:0-3064 GCA_964229925.1 Schleiferiaceae bacterium | reverse complement strand
ACGCTGGGGGTGATTACCAAGATCGTTTTTCGATTGATCCCCTATCCCAAAGTGAGTTACACCCTGTTGGCGCCTTTTGCCTCTGCGGAGGCGGCCTGTGCGGCGGTGGCTAAGATTTTTCAGGCGGGCGTGACACCTTCGGGTCTGGAGTTTATGGAGCGTGACGCCATTGATTGGACGTTGAAGTACGTGGATGGGGTGAGCATTCCTACCGGACCGAACATTGAAGCCCACCTCCTGATGGAAGTGGACGGCTTTGACGAGGACGCGGTACTCAAGGAGGCCGAAACCATGGCCGTCGTTGTCGAAGAGGCAGGCGCCCTGGAGGTTTTGTTCGCTCAAAGCGCGGCGGAACGCGATGCGATTTGGAAGCTGCGCCGCCGCGTAGGCGAGGCCGTGAAGAGCCACAGCATCTACAAAGAGGAGGATACGGTCGTTCCCCGTGCCAAATTGCCCCAGTTACTGAGCGCCGTCAAGCGCATTGGAGCGGAGTATGGTTTTACTTCCGTATGCTACGGCCACGCCGGAGACGGAAACTTGCACGTTAACATTGTCAAAGGCGACATGCCCGATGCCGACTGGAATGGGCCCCGCTTGCAAGAGGGGATTAAAACCCTGTTCCGCGAGGTAGTCGCCATGGGTGGCACTATCAGCGGGGAGCACGGCATTGGATTGGTTCAGAAGGGCTATATGGATTTGGCCTTTAAGGCGCCTGCCCTGGACCTGCAGCGGCAAATCAAGGCGTTAGTGGATCCTAAAGGCATCATGAATCCGGGCAAGTTCTTCCCAGAGGCCTAATCCTTAAGGCCGTTGGATGGGGTAGGCGACTTCGTTGCGCCGAATGACTTCCCAAGGCGAGTTGTAGCCATAGACTTCCACGGGGCCCGAGATGGGGTAGCCGCGTTCGTCGCACCACGTTTTTAATTTTTGGCCTGCTTCGAGGCGACCGGATTCCGAGAGAATGCCGCCAAAGCGGTAGACGGCTAAGATTCGGCTCGGTTCCTCTACAAAGTGCACGTTGGGATCGTTGGGCGCGGGGAGGTCTTCGCGGCGGCTTTCGGCCGACATGAAGAAGCGCATCGTGGGCGTGCTCTCTTCCATGATAAGCGAAACGGGAGCCGTCATTTCCATGGAGGTGCCGCTCTGGTTGCCGCCAAAGATGTAGCGAGCCAGTGGACGAAAGCCTTGGCGCATGGCGTCGTAATTCGCTGAGGACACGTTGACTTCCGCCCAGAGGCTGGGCACGTATTCGCGCAGCTCGAAGGCGCCTTCTTTTTCGAGGACGCGGTATTCGGGCTGTTCTAAGTTTTTAGAAGATTGGTACGTGTATCCAAAAAAAGCCATAGCCAGAACGCCGATAGAGATGAGAACCCATTGCATGCCTTAGAAACAGCAGGGGCGAGCCAAATGTTTAAGGCTGTGGGTCTTGTGCCGGGGCAAAATGCGGTGCGGGCTGCTGAGGAGTCGGCGAATGGAGCGCTTTACGCATCCAATGCACGTCGTGCCACTGCCCAAATTTCTGGCCAGCCGCGCTGTACGTGGCAAAGCTCTCGTAGCCACAGGCGGCGTGCAAAGCGATGCTAGCGGGGTTGGGTTGGGTGATGACGCCGTAGGCCCAGAGAAAGCCGCGTTCCGTCAGTTGGGGGAGGAGGGCGTCGTAGAGTTTCCGGCCCAAACCCTGTCCAGGTTCCCGCACGTAGACGGAGGTTTCCACAGCCCATTGGTAGGCGATGCGTTCCCGGTGGGTGGTGCCGTAGGCGTAGCCGGCAAGGCTCCCGTCGGCAGCTTCGGCCACTAAAAAAGGAAAGCGCCCGGCGATGGCCGCCAGGCGCTTTTCAAAGGCTTCGAGGCTGGGAACCTCGTATTCAAATGTGGCGCTTGAGGTAGCCACGACAGGACCGTAGATGCTCAGAATGCCCGCGGCATCCTGGGGACGGTATGCCCGAAGTTTCATCAGTCGCGACGGCCCATGTAGAGCATCACGTAGTAGAGCAACTGCGTCACCGCTGCGGCGGCAGCCACCAGGTAGGTGCGTGCGGCCCACTTCAAAGCGTCTTCCGCCATGCCGTGGTTGTGGGGGTTGGTGATGCCCGCTCCCTTCAGCCATACCAGGGCGCGGCGCGAAGCGTCGTATTCCACGGGCAAGGTGATGACCGCAAAGCCTGCGATGACCGCCTGGGTACCGATGAGCAACAGGAGGATACCGTCGTAGCCCAAGCCCAACAAACTCATTCCAAAGAGCGAGGCGAAGAAGACGATGTTCATGATTTGGCCCGATGCATTCACAACGGGAACCATTTTGGTGCGCATGGTCAACCACGCATAGGCCGAAGCGTGCTGGACCGCGTGGCCACATTCGTGCGCAGCGATGGCTGCCGCAGCGACCGAACGCCCTTCATACACGTCCGGAGAGAGGTTGACCGTTTTGTTGGCGGGATTGTAGTGGTCGGTCAATTTGCCTGGAACGGCGGTGATGCTCACAGAGCTTAGACCGTAGTGGTCCAACATGGCTCGCGCTACTTCCGCGCCGGTCATGCCGCCGTGCAGGAGCTCTTGGCTGTATTTCTTAAATCGGTTCTTGAGACGAGCCTGGACCGCGAAGCCCAAACCCATAAAAACGAGGAGGATGACGATGAACATAGGTTTGTTTGATTTGCTGTGGAAAAGTACAAATTCGGTGCCGTTGATGCATACCTGCCAAAATGTAGTTTTGAAGCATGACAAAGCAGGCCAGACCGCTCATCCTCGTGACCAACGACGACAGCATTGTGGCGCCCGGAATTCGGACGCTCATCCGCATCATGAATACCCTCGGCGACGTGGTCGTGGTAGCGCCCGACAGCCCACAGAGCGGCATGGGCCATGCGATCACCATTCACGACACCTTGCGCTGTCTGCCCGCGCAGCAAGATGCAGGACCCCAGACGGAATACGCCTGCAGCGGCACCCCGGTCGACTGTGTCAAATTGGCGGTTCATGAAATTCTCGACCGCAAACCTGACTTGGTCGTAAGCGGCATCAACCACGGCAGCAATGCCAGTGTCAATGTGATCTACAGCGGCAC
>CAXRFY010000028.1:0-12769 GCA_964229925.1 Schleiferiaceae bacterium | reverse complement strand
GAGGTGGGACGGTCTAATCTGTGAGGGAGGCCAATAAAGGCTTTTCCCGGTTTGTTGAAGCGCTTGGCGACGTCTTCTTCTGCCCAGTCTTTCAAGCAGCGGTCTCCCGTGATATCCCCCTGCACCAACATCCCAGCAGGCTTGCTGACGATGAGCAGGTGGTTGTCTTCAAACAGAATGCTGGGCGCTTGCACTTAGTAGCTCTCCTGGTCGTTGGGGAAATCGCGGGACTTCACGTCCTGCACATAGGCGCCGATGGCGGCGGGGATTTGTTCGGCCAAATTCAAATAGCGGCGCAAGAAGCGCGGGCTGAATTCGGTATTCATGCCGAGCATATCGTGCAAAACGAGTACTTGACCGTCCACATCGGAACCCGCACCAATGCCGATGGTGGGAATGCTAATGGATTCAGAAACGAGCTTGGCCAGCTGAGCGGGAATCTTTTCCAGAACCACCGCGAAACATCCAGCCTCTTCCAGGGCTTTGGCGTCCGCGAGCAGCTGAGCCGCTTCTTGATCCTCTTTGGCGCGCACCGCATACGTTCCAAACTTGTAAATGCTTTGAGGCGTCAAACCCAAATGGCCCATGACGGGAATGCCGGAAGATACAATGCGCTCAATGGTGGAAACGACTTCTTTGCCGCCCTCCAATTTGACGGCATGACCGCCGGATTCCTTCATGATGCGGATGGCGGAGGAGAGGGCTTCTTTCGCATTGCCTTGGTAGGAGCCAAAGGGAAGGTCCACCACCACCAATGCGCGGTCTACACCGCGAATGACGCTGGACGCATGGTAAATCATGTGGTCCAAGGTGATAGGGAGCGTGGTTTCGTGCCCGGCCATCACGTTGGAGGCGCTGTCGCCGACCAAAATGACATCAATGCCGGACTGATCGACCAAGCGGGCCATACTGTAGTCGTAGGCGGTGAGCATGGCGATGCGTTCGCCGCGTTGCTTCATCTCCACCAGGGAGTTGGTGGTCACCTTTTTGTATTCCTTTTTCGCCGTAGACATAGTCGTGGATTTTGCCCAAAAGTACAACCTCTTTCCGTGGTATCTTTGGCGCTATGAAGGGCATTCGAATACTGATTGGGGCATGCGCATTGGCGCTTTGGACCTCCTGCGACAACACTTTGGACGTGACGGCTCCATTTGAAAACGTGCCCATTGTGTACGCGACCTTGGATCCCAATTCCGATACGCAGTACGTGCGCATTGGTCGTGCGTATCTGGGCCAGGACGGACCAAATGGCGGCAACGCCCACCCTGATAGCCTCTATTACCCCTCCTTGGTGGCGCACATCCAAGCCTTCAAGGAAAATGGGCAACTCGCTTGGGACAAATACCTAGAGACGACCTACGATACCCCCAAAGATTCTGGACTCTTTACCACCCAAGGCCATCGCCTGTACCGCCTCATTATTCCAGGCTTTACCGCGAATGAAAACCGCTTGGACTGGACCTATAAGTTGGTATTGCAGAAAGATTCGTCCTCTGCCGCCTTCGCGACGGCAGAAACGCCTTTGGTCAAGAATTTCACACTGAAAAAGCCTACTCCCATTGGCATTCAACGCCTCAATTTGACCGCCACGAAAGGGCAAGAAATTGAGTGGAACCAAGCCGTCAATGCGCGTGGCTACCAAGGATATATCGACATGCTCTACATGGAAATGCCGGAGCATCAACAATCCGATTCTACCCGCCACGTGGTACGCTACTATTTGCCCTACCAGCTAGGCAGCACTTTAAACGGTGGCGCCACCGCAAAAACGACGCTGACCTATGAGTCCTACTACCAGTTTCTCGCAGAATCGCTGCCTGTGAAGCCCGGATACATCCGCTTCTTCCGCGGCTTTACCATCCACCTGTCTGCCGGCACGGACGATTTGGCTACCTACATTTCCGTGAGCCAACCTTCTAACACCATCCTCCAGGACCCGCCATTCTTCACGAATATCAACGGAGGAGCAGGCATCTTTGCCAGTGCAACGGCGCTAGACCGCCCCAACCTAGGACTGGCGGATCGCTCCTTTGACAGCTTGGTTTTTGGCAAATTGACATGCCATTTGCGCTTTGCGAAGGCGACTTTCCTGGATACCTTGACATGTAACTGACATTTTGTCTCGCTTGAGGCTTTGGTACGGGGTTTGACCTAGTTGGGGCAAATTCACGAATAATTCAAGCATTCAAAATGGGTAAAATCATTGGCATTGACTTAGGAACCACAAACTCCTGTGTTTCCGTCATGGAAGGCAACGAAGCCGTTGTAATTCCAAACGCTGAAGGCAAGCGAACGACCCCTTCGGTCATCGGTTTTGTCGAGGGAGGCGAACGCAAAGTGGGCGACCCCGCCAAGCGTCAGGCCATCACCAATCCCAAAAAGACCATTTTCTCTATTAAGCGCTTTATGGGCGAAGCGTACTCCAACGTTCAGAAGGAGACGAGCCGCGTTCCCTACGAAGTCGTAAAAGGAGACAACGATACTCCCCGTGTAACGATTGATGACCGTCAGTACACGCCCCAGGAACTTTCAGCTATGATTCTTCAGAAAATGAAGAAGACAGCAGAAGACTATTTGGGTACAGACGTGAGCGAAGCCGTTATCACGGTTCCCGCCTACTTTAACGACGCCCAGCGTCAAGCCACCAAAGAAGCCGGCGAAATTGCAGGCCTCACGGTGCGCCGCATCATCAACGAGCCTACTGCAGCCGCTTTGGCCTACGGTATTGACAAGCAGAACCGGGATATGAAAATTGTCGTGTTTGACTGCGGTGGTGGTACGCACGACGTGTCCATCCTGGAGTTGGGCGACGGTGTCTTTGAAGTGAAGTCAACGGACGGCGACACGCATTTGGGCGGTGACGATTTTGACGATCGCATCATCAACTGGTTGGCCGACGGCTTTGAAAAAGAAGAAGGCACGGACTTGCGCAAGGACGCTATGGCGCTCCAGCGTTTGAAGGAGGCGGCAGAAAAGGCAAAAATTGAATTGTCTAGCTCGTCCAGCACCGAAATCAACCTTCCATATATCACGGCTACGGCTAGCGGTCCCAAGCACATCGTGAAGTCCTTGTCACGCGCCGAATTTGAGCGCCTCGTGGCTGACTTGATCGAGCGCACCATCGCTCCCTGTAAGTCTGCGTTGAAGAATGCGGGCCTCTCTACGGGCGACATTGACGACGTGATCTTGGTCGGTGGTTCAACCCGAATCCCCGCCATCCAAGACGCCGTGAAGAAGTTCTTCGGCAAGGAGCCCAACAAAGGCGTGAACCCCGACGAGGTGGTCGCCATCGGTGCTGCGATCCAAGGCGGTGTCCTCGCGGGCGACGTGAAAGACGTACTCCTGCTGGACGTTACGCCCTTGTCTTTGGGTATTGAAACCATGGGCAGCGTGATGACCAAGTTGATTGAAGCCAACACCACCATCCCCACCAAGAAGTCGGAAGTGTTCTCTACCGCCAGTGACAACCAGCCCAGCGTAGAAATCCACATCTTGCAAGGCGAGCGTCCCATGGCCAAGGACAACAAGACCATCGGTCGCTTCCACTTGGACGGCATTCCCCCCGCACCTCGCGGTGTGCCCCAGATCGAGGTCACCTTTGACATCGACGCCAACGGCATCCTGAATGTCAGTGCCAAGGACAAAGCCACCGGCAAAGAGCAAAAGATCCGTATCGAAGCTTCTTCAGGCTTGAGCCAAGAGGAAATCGAGAAGATGAAGAATGAAGCGGAGGCAAACGCCGACGCGGACAAGGCCGCTAAGGAGCGTGTAGACAAGCTCAACGCAGCGGACCAAATGATCTTCCAAACGGAGAAGCAGCTCAGCGAGTTTGGCGACAAGCTCGGCGACAAGAAAGGCGCCATCGAGGAATCTTTGGAGAATCTCAAGAAGGCCCACGCTTCTCAAGAAATCAGCGCGATTGATGCAGCCATGGAGCAAATCAACGAAGCGTGGAAAAACGCTTCCGAAGAGATGTACAAGGCGCAGCAAGAAGCCGGTGACGGCGGTCAGCCTGGACCCGATGCCTCTGCAGGTGGCGGTGCCGACGACGTGACCGACGTTGAATTTGAAGAAGTGAAGTAAGCGCCCCGCGCTTAGTTTCGGAAACGTGAAGCGCGGCCCTGCGGGGCCGCGCTTTTTTATTTACAGGTGGGAGGAGGACTGCGTCTTGGAGACTAAAAGCCTAGCCCTAAAAGCCTAGACCCTAGAAGACCAACGCTTACTTCGCCTTGAACGCCCCGTATTTCAAGATGCAGTAGATGGCCCGGAAGCCGTCCTTCCAGCCGATTTTCTTTCCTTCTTCAAAGGTGCGGCCGTAGTAGGAGATGCCCACTTCGTAGATGCGGACTTTGGGGATGCGCGAAATCTTGGCGGTCACCTCGGGCTCAAAGCCAAAGCGCTTTTCGGTCAAATGCAGCGACTGCACCATTTCGCGCTTGAAGAGTTTGTAGCAGGTTTCCATATCCGTCAAGTTCAAGTTGGTGAACATGTTAGAAAGGAAGGTCAGGAATTTGTTGCCCAAGGAATGCCAGAAGAATAAGATTCGGTGCGGGTTTCCGCCCATGAAGCGCGATCCATAAACGACGTCCGCCTGGCCGGCTAGCACGGGCTGCAGCAATAAATTGTACTCCTCAGGGTCGTACTCCAGGTCGGCGTCCTGAATAATGACGTAGTCGCCGGTGGCCTGAGCGATGCCCGTATGCAAGGCTGCCCCTTTTCCTTGGTTGACGGCATGCGCGTGGTAGCGTATAGGCAGGGCAGGGTGTCCGTCGGCCCAGGTTTGAATGGCCGCTTCCGTGTCATCCTTGGAACAGTCGTTCACGATAATGACTTCCTTGGTCCAACCGTTGGGCAGGTGCACGTTCAGGACCTTGTCCAAAATCAAGTGAATCGTTGGGCCCTCGTTGTAGGCCGGGATGACAATACTGAGTGTAGGCATGGGGGGCAAAAGTAGCAAATTGCATCCTACCTTGTTGGTATGAAACAGCCTTTGGCCCAGCAGTGGATTCAGTTTACGGCAGAGGACGCCACGCTCTGTATGGATTTCCAGCCAGCGGATTTCACGTCCCGAACGCCCGGCCCCGTCCACTGGGTCAACCTCTGCGGCTTCCCCGCCGAGGAAACCTGGGCGCAGTGGAAGGAGGTCCTAAAGCTGAACCCCCACATGATGCTCGACGCGGTCAATGCCAAGCAGCGCCCGCTCATGGAGGAATACGAGGAGGCCTTGTTTCTTTCGGTCAAAAGCATTGTCAAGCGCAAGGGATCCCGCGTCAAACTGGAACACATCTCCTTTGTGCTCACCGGCGACTATGTGCTCTCCATTCAGCAAAAGCAAGAGGACCGCTTTACGGCGGTATGGGACCGCGTTCGGGAAGCGCGAGGCATTGTGCGCCACCGCCCGGTGGACTACTTGCTCTACCGCTTGATGGAGGCCGTGGTCTTGCCCTATGGCGAAGCGATTTCCGCCTTGGAGGACCATTTGGACCAGCTGGAGGCGGCCGTAGTTAAAAATCCCAATCAGGCCGTGCTGACCAGTGCCTTGGCCCTCAAACGCGATTTAACCGTTCTGCGCCGCGCCCTGGTGCCCATGAAGGATGTGCTGGGCGGCATGGAGACCTCCCATTTTATCAAGCCGGAGCATTTGCCCTATTTCCGCGACGTTCGCGACCAAGCCATGCAGCTGCACGATCGAATGGAATCCTTGCGCTCCATGCTGGACTCCATTGAAGCCTTGTACCTGTCTAGTGTGGGGCAGCGGACCAATGAAATTATGCGGGTGCTCACCGTGTTTTCAGCCATCTTCTTGCCGATCACCTTTATCGCAGGCCTCTACGGCATGAATTTCCGCAACATGCCTGAAACGGAAACCCAAAATGGTTACTTCGTGGTGTTGGCGCTCATGGCCACCATCGTCGTGAGCATGCTCGTTTGGATGAAGCGAAAGGGCTGGTGGTGAGCTAGGCGGTGCGCGTTTCCGCTGCCATTAGGCTTTCTTGATCCGAAATCCAATCAGCGCCCAGGTGGCATTGATGATGGGACTCAGCCAATTGAAAATGGCATAGATAGCGTAGTCCGCAGCGCTCACGTGCAGGGTGGCGTACTGGTAGGCCCCGCAGGTATTCCAGGGGACGAGAACCGAGGTGACGGTGCCGCTGTCCTCCAGGGCGCGGGAGAGGTTTTCGGGGGCGAGGCCGCGGTCTTCGTAGGCCTTTCGGAACATTCGGCCCGGAACTACAATGGCCAAGTATTGATCAGCTGCAGTGGCATTGAAGAAGCCACAGGTCACCAAGGTTGCCAAGATCAAGCCGGCAGACCCTTGGGCCAAGCGTAAAAAGAGTTCGGTGATGACTTCCAGGAAGCCCGATGCGGCCAGCGTGCCGCCAAAGGTCATGGCGCAGACAATGAGCCATATAGTGCCGAGCATGCCGGACATGCCTCCAGACTCCATCAAATCGTTGAGCAAGGGATTGCTCATGGCGATGTGGGTATCTCCGTAGGTGCTGATGAAGAGCTGCTGGTAGATATGCGTCCAGTTAAAGGCATCCTGGCCCAGGCGCTCCATGGTCAGGTCCACGAGAAGGTCGAACTGCACCACATACGCTGCGAAGAGCCCCGCCAAGGTTCCAATTCCCATGGCGACAATGGCGTCTACTTTGTAGATAATGAGCCCAATGCTCAAAGCAGGAATGAGCATGAGCCAGGGGCTGATGGTGATGCGTCCGCTGAGTTCGTCCGTGAGGAGCTTGAGGTCGTCCAGATTGCCTTCACCGCCGTTAAGGCCCAAGAAGCTAAAGGCGATGAGCGTAAGCACAATGGCCGGCCCGCTGGTAAGCGTCATGTACCGAATGTGCGTCATCAAATCCGTACCAGCCATCGCTGGGGCCAAGTTAGTTGTATCCGAAAAGGGCGACATCTTATCGCCAAAGTAGGCCCCGGAAATCACCGCCCCCGCGACCATGGCGGAAGAAAAGCCCATGCTTTGGCCCACGCCCATGAGCGCAATGCCCACGGTGGCGGTGGTAGCCCACGAGGACCCAGTTGCCAAGCTGACAATGGCGCAAACGACCACCGTGGCGGGCAAAAAGATGCTCGGCGAGAGCAAATCCAAGCCGTAGACAATGAGGGTGGGTATGATACCTGAAATCAGCCAACTCCCTGCGAGGGCCCCCACCATCAGCAAGATGAGGATGGCTTTGGAGCTGTCTTGGATGTTGTGCTGAATGCCCTCCCAAAGGGCCTGGGCCTTCACCCCCGTCAGGGCAGCTAAACCGGCGGTGACACCCGCAGCTGCCAGAAGAATGAGCTGGTTGCTCCCATCTAAACTGCTGTCCCCAAATATGCGCACGTTGACCGCCAGGGCGGCAATGAGAAAGAGGACCGGAAGGATGGCGAGAAGGAGGCTGGGTTTCTTGGCGTTCATGGCCTACAAGGTACGCATCTCGACGCAGCGTATAAAGGCCTCAGCGCAGCCAGGGGCGCAGGACCCGAAGCACCGAAACGAGGGAGAGTCCCTTCACATTGTCGAAGTCGCCTTCCATTTTAGTAATGGCGACGTGGCCAATCCATTCTTGGGCGCCGTAGCCCCCTGCCTTGTCCAAGGGTTGGCAGGTGTCCACATACCACTGCAACCAGGAATCGGGCAAGTCGGCCATGGTCACGAGCGTGGTATTGGCGGATGTCTCCCAGCGTTTGCCGTCCGTGGCCCAAACGACCGTGATGACTTTGTGAGTCCGGCCGCGAAGGCGTTGAAGCATGCTTAAGGTGTGGGCCAGATCGCGTGGCTTGCCAAAGCGTTCGCCGTCCATCCATACTTCGGTGTCGGCCGTTAAAAGCACTTCCCCGGGTTGCAGGGTGGGGACCAAGGCCTCGGCTTTTTCTTTAGCCACAAAGCGCACGGTTTCTTCATCGGTAAGGCCGGCAGGCGCGATTTCCGCGGTGTCGGCGGTACGCACTTCAAAGGGCAGCCCAAAGAGGCTCAGGAGTTCCTTGCGGCGGGGAGAGCCGCTGCCGAGCACCAGCTGGCCGTCCAGCACGATGGGGCAGGCGAGGCCTACCAGTTCCGATCCGAAGGCAGGTTCCATTTGCCGTGCACTTTTAAAGTTTGCTCAATCAGGTCCCGAACGCAGCCTTCACCGCCGTTGATGGGTGAAATGTAGTCGCAGATGCGGCGGATTTCGGGTGCGGCGTCATGGGGGCAGGTGGCTAAGCCCACGCGGGTCAACACCTCATAGTCGGGCAAGTCGTCGCCCATGTAGGCGATTTCTTCGGCCTTCAGTTCGTAGGTCAGCATGAGCTCCTCTAAGGCTTCTTCCTTGTGGCGCGCACCCAGCCAAACGTCTGAAATACCCGCGGACACAAAGCGTTCCTTGACGGCTTCCGATTTGCCGCCCGTGATGATGGCGATGCGGTAGCCTTGGCGGAGGGCCACTTGCAGGGCGTAGCCGTCTTTGGAGTGGAAGGTTCGGATCGGTTCTTGGCCGGGCAAAATCAGGATATGCCCGTTGGTAAAGACGCCGTCGACATCAAAAACGAAGGTGCTGATGCCGTGAAGTTTGGTCTTGTAATTCATGACTGAGACGCGTGAAAGCGGTGTATGCTCTCGCTGAGTGCAAGATAGAGGTCCCGAAATTCTTCCGGCAATTCCTGCAGATGGCGGTCCAACGTCGCCTGATCGCCGCGCAGGGCGGGTCCTGTTTGAAGGGTTTTCGCATCCCCGTTCAGGGCCGCCTGAACCGTCTCTGCGAGCATGGATTCTAATCCGCTCACGCCGGTTTTCGCTTGGTACGCTTGAAAGAGGGCCACGAGGTGGTTGGGGAAGTTGTTGGCCCAAACGGCACCCAAATGGTAGGCTCCGCGCTGCTGGGAGCTTGCCCATTCGCCCAGCGTATCGATGCCCAAGGCCTGATGCCAAGCCTGCAAGGTGCTTTCAAGGGCTTCATTTTCCCAAAAAATGCGAAAACGGCCCCAGGGAACATCGGAACTTCGGAAAGACTGCATGGGGTACCAGACCCCGCTCAAGGGCAGAGCCTCCAGGGCTGACAGGGGGGTTGCACCGCTGCAATGAAAGACGGGATAGCTGGGTGAGGCAGCCCCCAAGCTAACCGCCGCTTCTGAGAGGACGTCGTCGGGAAGGGCTAAGAAGAGGGCACCGCAGTCGGTGGAGGGGAGATCCTTCCCGTTGGCCCAACCGCGGGCGGAGACCTGTTCAAAGGCCACGCCGCGCTCGGTCAAACGCTGGGCGAGTGCGCTGGCCACTTTGCCGTGGCCTGCGATGCACCAGGTCATTTGCTTTGGCCCGTTAGGCTGCGGTAGAGGCGCTTCCAAACCGCCAATAGGCTGCCCACTCCCATGAGGATGGCGCCCAACCAAAGCAGATTGATGTAAGGGAAAATGAAGGCTTGCATCAAAATAAAGGGAGGCTCTTCAGTTTTCTTCTTCCAGGCGGTGATTTTGTAGGTGCCCTGCTCGTCTTGCACGCCGTCAAAGCGCAACTTAATGGGTAATCCATCCAGTTCTACCTCAGCATTGCTGACTTCGTTGTTGTCCAACTGGTAGGGCAGTTGGATGGGATAGGTCGTGCCGTCCATGGCTTTGAGGGTCATGTTGAGCACCAATTCGAGGTGGGCCAATTCCCCGGAGGCGGGGTCAAAGACGGCGTCAACGACCACGAGGGTATCTCCATGCAGGAGGTAGTCGTTGAACAAGAAGATGTCGTCCCCGGTCTGCAAGGTGGCTTCTTGGGGGTCCTTCCAATCGCCCGCTTGCTCTTCGATGCTGCGCAAGTCGGCATAGCTGACGTAGGTGTAGACGTCTTTGTTCCAGAAGTGCTGGGTGCTGGGTTCCCGAACGTTGCCCATACGCGCATTCATCTGAATGAAGGGCTGCAGGCTAAAGCTGGTTTTGAGGTGATTGCGCTCTCCATCGGCCCAAGAGGCCAAGGGGAGTTCAACTTCATAAAAGTCCACATCGTAGACGCGGTTGTGCCCGTCCATGTGTTCGCCCTTCCAACTCACATAGTAGGGGTACATAGAAACCGTATCGCCTAAGGGCAGTAAGATATTCTCGTTGGCGGGGAAGTCCTCGTGAATAAAGGTGGCATTGGTGGAAATGGCTTCCTTCTTCGCGTTGCTGATGAGGGCGCCCACCAGCACCAAGGCAAAGCCTAGGTGAGCCAAAGCCATTCCTCCCGCGGTCCACTTGCCTTTGAGGTAGCGCAGCCAGTAATCGGCATTGGCGAAGAAGGCAAACAAGCCGCTCAATAGCAGCGCGGCGTAGAGCACATCGTAAAGTTCCAGTCCCCAGATCGCCAAGCCGCCGAGCACCGCGGTAGCCACCGCCGAAGCCAGCGCACGGCGCAAAAGCGCATTGGGGGTGTCTTTCCAGCGCATGAAGGGCCCCAAGCCCATCAGAACCGATACGATAATGGCAAAGGGGATTTGCAGGCTGTTGTAGTGCGCCGCGGCATCCGCCGGCGGCGCCAGCTTGTTGCCCAGCAGCGGCAAGAGACCTTCGGGGCCAATGAGTTTGTTGAAAACGGGAATACTCGTCGAGAAGGTGATTTGGCCTGCGGAAAGGAGCAAGGTCAAGGCACCGATGAACATCCAAAACTCGCGCGAGGAGAAGGCGTCTTCGGAGGCACTTTTGGGCAGGAAGCGGGCGCGCCAAAAGAAAACCGCCAAGCTGCTCAGGGTGAAGAAGCCTAAAAAGGCGAGCAATTGACCGTTGAGGCCAAGATCTACAAAGGCGTGAACGGAGCTATCTCCTAGAATGCCGCTGCGGGTCAAGAAGGTGGAGTAGAGCACGAGCAGGAAGCTGAGCACTGTCATGAAGAGCGTGGTGCCTGGCGAGGAATTCTTGTGCTTGACAATCATCATTAAGTGTCCGGCAGCCACCAGGGTCAGCCAGGGAACCAATGAAGAATTTTCGACGGGGTCCCAGGCCCAGAAACCGCCAAAGCTCAGTGCTTCGTAGGCCCATGCGCCCCCCATAAGGATGCCGGTGCCCAGGATGGCCACGCCAAAGAAGGTCCAAGGGAGGGCGGGGAGGACCCATTCGGTGTAGCGCTTTTCAATCAAAGCCGTGACCGCGTACAAGAAGGGAATGGTGACTGCTGCAAAGCCCAAAAAGAGCGTGGGGGGGTGAATGACCATCCAGTAATTCTGGAGCAAGGGGTTGAGGCCCTGGCCGTCGCGGAAGGCTGGGATGCGAAGCAGGTAGTCGCTGAGTTGCGTCCAGGGCAAGCCGAGGTTGTCGGGGAGTTCGCGAATCAGGACAAAGGGGGAGGAGCCCAGCTTGACGTCGCCGATGTAGACGCCAAGGAGCATGGAGGCTAGGAAGAGCTGGATGAGGGAGAGCGTCATCAAGGTGCCGTACTCCCAGGTTTTGGCGGTTTTGATGAGGAGGAGGCCCAGGACCGCATGCCAGGTCATCCACAGGAGAAAGCTGCCCTCTTGGCCTTCCCAAAAGCAGGAAGCGATGTATTCCATCGGCATGTCCAGCGAGGAATGGCGCCAGACGTAGTCAAATTCAAACCAATGGTTGAAGAGGGCGGCGAACAAGACGCCAATGGTGCCCAATACGCCTAAGGCATGGAGGGCAAAGGACCAGCGGCCGGCGTTGCGCAAGGGAAGCACGGGACGTTCGGCGCGTTCCGCGGGACTCCGGAAGGCTTGGAAGCCGTAAAAGAAGGCGGAGAGCAGGGCTCCGGCAAAGGAGAGGGCGACAAAGAAGCGTCCGAGTTCGGACCAAAAAGTGTGTTCTCCTAGGTAGTTCATAAGCTAGCGTCCGCTACGACCTCCTCCTGGTTGGTGTACTTGGAGGGGCATTTCATGAGAATTTCAGTGGCCACAAACAGCGAGTCCGTTGCGTGGCCCGTCAGGGTAATTTCTTCCGAGCGTTCAAAGTCCGTAGGCTTGGGCTGGTTGTAGAGGACGACCGAACGCCCCCCTTCTTTGTCCACCGCTGTGAAGCGCAGCATGGACGTCTGCGGGTCAAAGGTGATAGGAGCCTCTAAGTCGAGGGTGCCGACGACGGTGACCGTTTCCGGCTTTTGCTTTTCAGCTAAATCAAACGTGGCATACACACTGGCGTCCTGGAGCGTCACGAGCAGGGCGCCAATTAGGACCGCAATGACGACGAGCGCTATGATGTGGCTGCGTTTCATTTCTGCTTTTCCAGTTTGGCCAAGCGGCGGTCCATCCAAATCAAGTAGGCCGCTAGTCCTACGAAGAGGATGCCCAAGACGGCGAGGACGACGTAGATCTTGCCTTCGCTGCGGAAGAGGTCCGCCATCTCAGCGGGAGGGGCTTGTAAGAAGAGTGAAGTCATACCGAGGCAGTTCAATGCATTAAGAAGTCAATCGAGCCAAACGCACGCGCAGCGTGGCGATCCACCATCCGGTGAAAATCCAGCCCAACACGGCGGGGTAAAACACAAGGCGCATGCCATTGTCGAGGTCGTAGTTGCCAAAAGCGGGATTCCCGCCATTGCCCGGATGCAAGGAGTCTGTCATTCGGGGAAGGATGCCGATGAAGACGATCATCAAGACAAAGGCGAAGACGTTGTACACCGCTCCCAGGCGTGCTTTCTTTTCCGGGTCGTCCACGCTGCCGCGCAACACAAAGTAGGCTGCGTAGATGAGCAGTGTGACGGCCGTGCCGTTGAGCTTGGGGTCGGCCGTCCAGTAGGCGCCCCAGGTGGCTTTGGCCCAAACCATGCCTGTGAAGAGGCCCAAAAGGGCGAACACCATGGCCACTTCGGCGAAGTTTTT
>CAXRFY010000027.1:0-7948 GCA_964229925.1 Schleiferiaceae bacterium | reverse complement strand
AATTCAACGCGCCGAAGACGCCGCACGCGCTGCCGCCGCGGCCTCCGTGGCTCAAGCCCAGGTATCCGAAGCCGTTCCCGCCACAGAAGCGCCCATCGCACCTCCCAAGCCTGCGCCCGTAGCGGCTGCACCCGAAGCTGTTACAGCCCCTGTGGCGCCCGAGGCAGTGGAAGCCCCTTTGACGCCTCCGACTCCGGAAACACAGCCCACCCAGGAAGCTGCTGCACCCGTTGCACCGGCAGCCCCAGCACCGGTTGAATCCCCCACTGCCCCAGCACCTACCGCGAGCCCAGCTGCCCCCAGCCTGACCCCGAGTGCAGGTTCGGCCAAAAGTGTCAACGCCCGCTACGCCGGCTTGAAAGTGGGCCTCAACGACCGCGTCGCCTTTGTGAAGCACCTTTTTAACGGCGAAGATGATGATTTTCAACGCGTTGTGGCGGCATTGGCGACCATGGAGAGCAAAGAGGAATGCGAGACCTTTCTAGAAAATGCGGTCTATCCCGACTTCGATTGGACGCAAAAACCCGAATTTGCCGAGCGCTTCCTCGCATTGGTTTTTGCCCGCTTTGAGTAAGACGTTCGGCACCTGATTCGCATGGGAAAACTCATCCTCGTACCAACTCCCCTGGGCAACCTGGGCGACATTACCCTTCGGGCCCTTGAGGTCCTGAAGAGCGCCGAAGTGGTCTACGCGGAGGATACCCGAACGACCGGCAAGCTCCTCAAGCTCCTCGACGTGCAAGCGCCGCTTCGTGCCTTTCACATGCACAACGAGCACAAGCAAGTGGATGCGGTCGTGGAGTCCATTTCCCGAACAGAAGGCCACCATGCCCTCGTCAGCGACGCCGGCACCCCGGGCATCAGCGATCCTGGCTTTTTGCTCGTGCGCGCCGCCGTAGCCGCCGGCATCGTCGTGGAGGCCTTGCCCGGCCCCACCGCCTTGATTCCAGCCCTCGTCGCCAGCGGCCTGCCATGCGACCGCTTTGTGTTTGAGGGCTTTCTCCCCCAGAAAAAAGGTCGCCAAACGCGCATCAAAGAGTGGCTCACGGAAACGCGCACCGTAGTTTTCTACGAATCTCCACACCGCATCGCGCGCTGCTTGCGGGAACTGGAAGAACACCTCGGCGGCGAGCGCCCCGCCTGTGTCGTTCGCGAAATCAGCAAGCTGCACGAAACCTTCCACCGCGGCAGCGTCGCTGAGCTCGCCGCCCACTTCGCCGCTCACGAGGCCAAAGGCGAAATCGTCGTGGTCTTGGGGGGTGCCGAATAGGGCATTTTTCCAGTGACTTTTTTCCAACATTAAACGGCTATCCGGTTTGGCACCGGTACCTTTGAGGTTCATGAATTTGCCTGCACATCCATTACGTACGTTTGGCGCCTGGGAAGGCTCGCCCCAGAAGCCCTTCGTCATCGCTGGGCCCTGTTCGGCGGAGTCCTTGGAGCAAGTGCTGGAAACGGCCCGTGCGTTGAAGCAAGAAGGCCATACCCAACTTTTCCGGGCGGGCGTTTGGAAGCCTCGCACCCGCCCCGGACAGTTTGAAGGCGCCGGCTACGATGCCCTCAGCTGGTTGCAGACCATGCGCCAAGAGGTCGGCCTCCCCTTTGTCATTGAAGTGGCTAACGCCGACCACGTGGAAAAAGCCCTGGCCGTGCAGGCAGACGCCGTTTGGATTGGCGCACGCACAACGGTCAACCCCTTCTATGTGCAAGAAATTGCCGAAGCCCTCAAAGGCAGCGGCATCCCCGTCCTCGTTAAGAACCCCATACACGCCGACTTAGGCCTTTGGCTTGGAGCCTTTGAGCGCTTGGAGAAAATGGGCTTGACCGATTTGGCTGCGGTCCACCGGGGATTCTTTTCCAGCTATTCAGCTCCCTACCGGAACGAGCCTAAGTGGGAACTCAGCTTTGAACTCCGCCGTCAAGCGCCGGACATCCCCATTATTTGCGATCCCAGCCACATTGCGGGGCAGCGCGACCTCATCGAGCAAGTGTCTCAGGTCGCCATGGACATCCAGATGGACGGCCTCATGGTAGAGGTCCACCCCATTCCGGAAGAAGCTTTGAGCGATGCCGCTCAGCAAATTACTCCCCAGCGCTTGGGCCAGATTTTAGCCACCCTGGAGGCCAACGCTCCCAAGAATCTCGCCCTGCAGGAAGCTATTTACCAGGAACGGGAAAAGCTCGATCAAGTGGACCAGCAGATGGTGGAACTTCTGCGCTCCCGCATGGACATCGTGCAGGCGCTTGGCGAAATGAAGGCCCAACACGGCGCCAGTATTTTCCAAATGGACCGCTGGTTTGACCTCCTCCAAAAGCGGGGCAGCCAAGCCGAAGCCCTTCACCTCAACAAAGCGTTTGTGGAAGAACTCTTCCAGCTCGTGCACAAGTACTCCGTGGAGCACCAAATGGGCGTGTACACCGCGTCCCGCAAGCACCGCGACGAATGAAAAAGCGTTGGGCCATCGCCCCGGCTGCCGACGAGGCCACCGTGCAGGCCCTGCACGCTGAGCTCGGCGCCGACTACGGAGCCTTAGCCCGCGTCCTCGCGCAGCGGGGCTTGACCTCCCTGGAGGCCATCAAGCGCTGGCTCCCCGGCGAACCCCTCACCCACGTGGATCTCTATACCATGGCGGACCTGCGCGTCGCCGCTGAGCGCCTCGCTAGCGCGCGGGCACTGGGGGAACGCGTATTTCTCTTTGGGGACTACGATGTGGACGGAACGACCGCCGTGTCCGTGGGCAAATTGGCTTTGGAGCGGGGCGGTTGGACTGTGTCCACCTACATCCCCGACCGCTATGCCGAAGGCTACGGCCTGTCCAAAGTGGGCATAGACCGCGCCTTGGACGAAGGGGCTTCCGTACTCGTGGCCTTGGATTGTGGCATTAAGAGTGCGGAGCTCATCGCCTATGCGCAATCGAAGGGCTTGGACGTCATCGTGGCGGACCACCACACGCCAGGTCCCCAACTCCCACCGGCTCTGGCCGTCTTGGACCCCAAACGGACCGATTGCGCCTTTCCGCACAAGGAACTCTGCGGCTGTGGGGTTGGCTACGTGCTTTGGCGCGCAAGCTACGAGCAGGCTGGATTGGAGCCTGGGGATTTAGACGACCTGTTGGACCTTGTGGCCGTGAGCATTGGAGCGGACATGGTCCCTTTGGTGGGGTTAAACCGCTATTGGGTACGCCAAGGTCTGGCAGCGATCAACGCCTCGCCTCGGCCCTCCCTGGCCGCCCTGCTCGGGGAAAAAGCTCCTGGCAGCATCACCCTGCAAGATGTGGTCTTCGCCATTGGCCCCAAGATTAACGCTGCGGGCCGCATGCGCCATGGCCACTTGGCCGTGGACCTTCTGACCCATCCCGATCCTCAGGCTCTGGCGCAACTGGGCGAGAACATTGAACACTACAACAGCGAACGCCGCGCCACCGAGAAGGAGGTCAGCCTCGCCGCGCAAGCCCAAGCAGCCACCCAGCATGAAAACGTGGGCCTGGTTCTGGTCGGCCAGGACTGGCACAAAGGGGTTTTGGGCATCGTTGCCCAGCGCACCGTAGAAGCGTTTTACAAGCCGACCATCGTCCTGACCGAGCACGAGGGCAAGCTTTCCGGCAGCGCGCGCTCCGTAGCGGGCTTGGACCTCTACGACGCCCTGGACGAGGCATCCGAGCACCTCCTCCAGTTTGGCGGCCACCGCGCTGCCGCCGGCATGACCTTGCTGCCGGAAAAGCTGGAAGACTTCCGCAAAGCGTTTAACGCCGCCGTAGACCGACGCTGGCCTGCCGATCAACGCCACCCCCTGCAAGTCATTGACAGCCTGGCTCAGGTGCACGAACTCCACGAGAGTTTGGCCACCCTGCTCGAGCGCTTGGAGCCCTTTGGCATGGACAACGAAGCACCTATTTGGGGCCTCAAAGGCGTTCAACTTGAGGACGTTCGTCGGATGTCCGAGGGCAAGCACCTCCGCGCCCAGGCCGTGGACCCCCAAACCGGCGCCGAACTGCCCGTTATTGGCTTCAACTGGGGGCACGCGGACGTTTCGCAGCCCGTTGACTTGGCCGTCGTCCTCGAATGGAATTATTTCCGCAACAGCAAAACCCTCCAGGCCCGAATTTTGGACCTTCAAACCTAGCACATGGGAAAAAATAAACTCGCCCGATTTGCCGAACTCGCCACCTTCACCCATGTGGTGCAACCCACCAAGGACGAAGTCCTAGAGGGTCTCGCCCTCGCTGGAACGTGGAAGTCGGATTTTTTCAAGAACGACAAGCCCTTGGTGGTGGAACTGGGCTGCGGACGCGGGGAGTATGCCGTTGCCCTCGGTCAACGCGACCCCAGCAAGAACTACCTCGGCATTGACATCAAGGGCGCTCGCATTTGGCAAGGTGCCAAGCAAGCCAAAGAGGCCGGCATGGACCACGTAGGCTTCCTGCGCACCCGCATTGAATGGGTCAAGCACTGTTTTGCCCCCGGCGAGATTGATGAAATCTGGATCACCTTTCCAGACCCGCAGATCAAGTACCAGCGCGCCAAGCACCGCATGATTGGCCCCGCCTTCTTGGAGGTCTACCGCTCTTTGCTCGCCCCTGGAGGCTCGGTGCACCTTAAGTCCGACAGCGAATTCCTACACGGCTACCTCCACGGCATCATTGAGTGGTGGGGCTTGGAGGTCCAGGAAACCTACCACGACATTTACGGCCAAATCATCGACAAGCCGGACCACGTGGTCTTTGCCTGCAAGACCTACTACGAGAAGATGTGGCTCGAGCAAGGCAAGACCATCACGTATTTGAAATTCGCTTTTCCCACGAAGTAACATGGCCGAATCCAGCGATTTCTTCGAACGCGTCTACGCCGTCGTCCGCCAGATTCCCCGCGGACGGGTCACGTCGTACGGAGCCATCGCCAAGGCTGTAGGCGCCGCCAAAGCCTCCCGAACGGTGGGCTACGCCATGAATGCCAGCCACTTCCTCCCGGATGTGCCCGCACACCGCGTCGTGAACCGCCTAGGCCTATTAACGGGTAAGCACCACTTTGGCGGTATGAACGCCATGCAGCAGCTCCTGGAAGAGGAAGGGGTCATCGTCATCGACGACCAAGTGCAGGACTTCAAAACCCTGTTTTGGGACCCTCTGCTGGAAGGCGCCACCTTGCCTGAATAAGTCATGAACCGCGACCAGGCCATCTCCTTTTGCGAATCGCTGCCCCAAGCGGAGGCCACCTTCCCCTTTGATGAGCACACACTTGTTTTCAAGGTGGCTTCCAAGATGTTCGCCATGCTCCCCTTGGAAAAGGAGCCTCAAATCGCCCTGAAGTTTCCCCCCGCCACCCTAGAATCCTTGCGCGAAAGCCATCCGGCCATTTTCAAGGGGGCCTACCTCAATCCCGTGCACTGGGGAGGCGTTTACCTCGACGGCTCTGCCACTTCCTCCGAATTAAGCCACTGGATCAAAACCAGTTATAATTTGGTAGTTGCTAAATTGCCGGTAGCACAACGCCCCCTTTACCCTCCCGTACCATGACCAAACGCCTCCTCAACTACTTCATCCAAGGCCTCCTCTACACCGCACCTATCGCCATTACGGTCTATGCTGTCTTCGCCTTGCTTCGCACCTTAGACCAAATTATTCCGGTCGAATACCCAGGCGTGGGCCTGCTGGCGCTCTTGGTGTTGATCACGCTCGTGGGCTTCCTGGGCGAATACGCCTTGAAGTTGCGCATCGTTAAGCTGGTGGACCGAATGCTTGAAGGACTTCCCCTGGTCAAACTCATCTACACCTCCGTCAAAGACGTCATGAAGTCCTTAACGGGCAAGAAAAAAGGCTTTCAACAGCCGGTATTGCTGCGCTTGTCGTTGAACGAACAGGTGCGCCGGGTGGGTTTTATCACCGACGAGGCTTTGCGCGACTTGGGCACGCCCAACGACGAACTCATTACCGTCTATGTGCCGCACAGCTTGGCGATTTCGGGCCAAGTATTTGTCGTACCAAAAACCTACGTGGAACCCCTGAACGCCAAAGCGGCAGATGTCATGAAGTACATCATCGCCGGCGGGGTGACCGGCTCCTGAACGGTTTAGCGGCGCTTGAATTTGGCCCGTATATTTCCCTCCAAAAGGCCGGAAATCAGGGTCAACACCATGCTAAACACCAGGGCGGACCAAAAACCTTGAACGCTAAATCCATCCACCCAGTCGCTCGCCAGCATCACCACCATGGCGTTGATGGCTAGGAGGAAGAGCCCTAAGGTGAAGAGGGTCAAGGGAATCGTGAAAAGGATAAGCAAGGGGCGCACCGTTACATTGAGAACGGCCAGCGCCAAGGATACCCAAATGGCCGTGGTAAACTGCTCCAACTCCACCCCCGGCAAGAGGTAGGCGGTGGCAAAAACACTCAACGTGCGGATCACAAAGCGCGTTCCCCAGCCCGGGCGGCCGACCTGAATGGATGCAGTTGTTTCAGTCATGCGTAAAATCTGAACAAAAGTCGCACCATTTGCCCGAGATTAGCGTAAAATTTTGCCGTTTTCCATGAAAATTCCCGTTATAAGCGTTTGCGCCAGTCTCTTGCTGAGTGCCTGTCAACTTTCCGAAACCGCTGTAGATCCCGTCCCTATGCCCTTAGATCCTCATTCCTATGCCGACCCCGCCGAGGCGGTGGTGACCCATTTGAGCTTGAACATCACCTCGGTGGATTTTGACGCCCACGTGCTGCAGGCCTTGGCGACCTTGACCTTTGAGTGCCACCAGGCGGATACGTTGCGTTTGGACACGTATGGCTTGGAGATTCAGGACGTTCGGGCCACGGGAGAAGGGTTTGGCGAAGAGGTATTGCGTTTTGCAGCGGGCCGTCAGGATGAAATTTTGGGGACCGAACTGCTCATTTTCCCCGACCGAACCGTGGACGGCTCCTACACCATCACCATTTGGTACAAAACCAGCCCCGGCGCAAAGGCGCTGCAATGGCTGAGCCCCGAACAAACTAACGGCAAAACCCACCCCTTTCTGTTTACGCAGAGTCAGGCCATCCTCGCCCGCACCTGGATCCCTCTCCAGGACAGCCCGGGCATTCGCTTCACGTACGATGCCTCAGTTCAAGCTCCCGAAGGCTTGCTAGCCGTCATGAGCGCATCGAATCCACAATCGCTTTCCGAAGATTTCCGCTACAGCTTTGAAATGAAGCAGCCCATCCCCTCCTACTTGATGGCCTTGGCGGTCGGCGATTTGCGTTTCCAATCTACGGGTCCACGCACCGGTGTGTACGCCGAACCCGCCATCCTTGAAGCTTCTGCTTGGGAATTTGGCGAGACCGAAGCCCTTATTCAGGCGGCCGAAGCTCTCTACGGCCCCTACCAATGGGAGCGCTACGATCTGCTCGTCCTGCCTCCCTCCTTTCCCTTTGGCGGCATGGAGAACCCTCGCTTGACCTTCTTGACCCCCACCGTCATTGCGGGCGACCGCTCTTTGGTCGCCTTGATCGCCCATGAGCTGGCGCATTCATGGTCGGGCAACTTGGTAACGAACGGAACCTGGAACGACTTCTGGATCAACGAAGGCTTCACGGTCTACTTTGAAAACCGCATCATGGAGGCGGTCTACGGCGCCGAGTATGCCGCCATGCTTCAAGCCCTCTCCCATAGCGACTTGACTGCCGAGGTAGCCGACTTCCTAGAAAATGCCCCCAACGACACTAAACTGGCCATCGACCTCGTCGGCCGCAACCCCGACGACGGCGTCACCACCATCGCCTACGACAAGGGCTTCCACTTCTTGCGCCTCATCGAACACACCGTCGGCCGCGAAGCATTTGATGCCTTTTTGAAGGACTACTTCGCCTCCTACACCTTCCAGTCCATGACCACCGATCGATTTATCGGTCACCTGCGCGCTAGCCTGTTGAGTGACGCCCAGTGGGAAGAAATCGGAGGGGACGAATGGATTTTCGGGACTGGATTGCCC
>CAXRFY010000026.1:0-11900 GCA_964229925.1 Schleiferiaceae bacterium | reverse complement strand
GTACTTCTCGCCAAACAGCGCCATAGCGCCCATGGCTTTGGCTGCATCCACCGACATGTTCTCGTGCACCTGCAAGGGCAAGGCTTCGGCGATCATCGCGCGCACCTTGGACTCAATAGCCGTCCACTCCTCTGGGCTGATCTTTTGGAAATGGGAGAAGTCAAAGCGCAAGCCGCCTGGATGAACCAGCGAGCCGCGCTGCTCTACGTGCGTCCCCAGCACCTCGCGCAGGGCATGGTGCATCAGGTGGGTGGCGGAATGGTTTTCGGCGGATGCGCGGCGACGCTGAACATCGATTTCCGCAAGCACCGAACTCGTCCAGGTGGATGGGGCAGCCGCTAAGTGGTGCAAGATCACGCCTGTCTCCTTGGTCGTGTTCACCACCGCAATGCGCTCCTCACCAAAGGTCAGGAAGCCTTGGTCGCCCACTTGACCTCCCCCTTCCGGGTAGAAAGGGGTACCCTCCAAAACCACCTGAACCAAGCGGCCCTTTGGCGTCTCTACTTCGCGGTGACGCAGGACTGCACAGGTTGCTCCAGATACGGTGTAGCCGATAAAGCGGTCGCTTTGGCCTTGCGCCAACTCCACCCAATCGCCCACCTTTTGCGCAGAGGCCGCGCGCGAACGAGCCTTTTGCTGGGCCATCTCCTCGCTGAAGCCCGCTTCGTCCACGGACAAGCCGTTTTCGCGGCAAATCAGGGCCGTGAGGTCCAAGGGAAAACCAAAGGTGTCATAGAGTTCAAAGGCACGAGCGCCCGAAACAACGCCGTCTATGGCTTCTGCCATCGCCACATCCAAACGCTTCAGCCCCGACTCCAAGGTGCGCAAGAAGGCACTTTCCTCCTCGGCGATGACTTGGGCGACAAGAGCGCCTTGTTGATGCAGTTCGGGGAAGGCCTCGCCCATGGCCCCTTGCATGACGGGCACCAAGTGCGTCATGAAGGGCTCGCGGAATCCGAGGTCGGAATAGCCATAGCGAACGGCGCGGCGCAAGATTCGGCGAATGACATATCCGGCACCGCCCGAAGCAGGCAGTTGACCGTCCGCAATAGCAAAGGCTACGGCGCGAATGTGGTCCGCAATGACGCGGAAGGCAATGTCGATGCGTTCGGTTTGGCCGTACACGTGCCCGCTTAATGCCGTAAGCTTGTCCAAATAGGGTTTGAAAACGTCCGTATCGTAGTTGGAGGACTTGCCCTCAATGGCGCGCACGAGGCGCTCAAAGCCCATGCCCGTGTCCACGTGCTGCGCGGGAAGCGGCACTAGAGAGCCGTCCGCCTTGCGTTGGAACTGCATGAAGACGAGGTTCCAAATTTCGATGACTTGAGGATGATCCGCATTCACCAAGTCGGCGCCAGGCTGTGAGGCGCGCTCTGAGGCTGGGCGCAGATCGATGTGGATTTCCGAGCAAGGCCCGCAGGGTCCCGTCTCGCCCATCTCCCAAAAATTGTCCTTTTTGGAGCCGTTCAGGATGCGATCAGCCGCAACATGCTTCAGCCACATGCCACGCGCTTCCTCGTCGGCAGCCAAACCGTCGCCTGCGTCGCCGCCAAAGACCGTTACGTAGAGTTGCTCCGGATTCAGTCCGTAGACCTCGGTCAAAAGTTCCCAGGCCCAGTCAATGGCTTCCTGCTTGAAGTAGTCGCCAAAGCTCCAGTTGCCCAACATCTCAAACAACGTGTGGTGGTAGGTGTCGATACCTACCTCTTCCAGGTCGTTGTGCTTTCCGCTAACGCGCAAACATTTCTGGGTGTCCGCAATTCGGGGGTGCTGCGCCGGACGCGCACCAATAAAGACATCCTTGAACGGATTCATGCCCGCATTGGTGAACATCAGGGTGGGATCATCCTTGATTACAAGGGGCGCCGAGGGCACGATGGCATGGCCTTTGGAAGCAAAGAAGTCCAAAAAGGTGGTACGAATTTCCGAGGAAGTCATGATTGCCTACTTTTGAGGGACTCCAAAATTACGGGAAAACCCCCGGCCATGCGGAAGACGAAGTATATATATGACCCCTTGACGTTGGCGTACCACAAAGTGGAACGCACCTGGCGCCATCGTTTACGCGATACCAGCCTCTTTTTGCTGGCCTCCGCCTTGTTGGGCATTGTGTTTTTCTTCGTGCTGGAATCCGTATTGGACTCCCCCAAAGAGAAGGCGCTCAAGCGCGAATTGAACGAAGTTTTGCTCACGTACGAGCAGCTCAACGACCGAATTGACGAACTCTCCCTGGTGATGGGCGACATGGAGCAGCGCGACGACGAGGTCTACCGCGTCGTTTTTGAATCCGAACCTTTGGCGGACGAGCTTCGCCTCTCCAGCATTGGGGGCGCTGCGGAACGCTACGAAGTCATTCGGGGTTTGTCCAATGCATCGCTGCTGGAACGCACCGCTCGCAAGGTGGATGAACTGACCAAGCGCATCGCAGTCCAATCGGAAAGCCTAGACGAACTCGCCAAGATGGCCACCAACAAAGAGGCTCTCATGAATGCTCTTCCCGCCATCCGCCCCGTGAAGGTGCGTGCAGGCGTGCGTTTCTCCTCAGGCTTTGGCTACCGTGTCCACCCCATTTTTAAAGTGCGCAAAATGCATGCGGGCGTGGACTTTACCGCCAAGAAAGGCACGCCTATCTACGCCACGGCTGACGGCACCATCATTTCCAATGACGTGTACGGCGGACGGGGATTTGGCAAGCATTTGACCATTTCACACGGCTTTGGCTACCACACCTTGTACGCGCACATGGACCGCGTCGTCAAGCGCCGGGGGCAAAAAGTCAAGCGCGGTGATTTGATCGGCTATGTGGGCAATACGGGACGTTCGACGGCGCCGCACTTGCACTATGAGGTCATTCGGAACGGACGTCGCGTAAACCCCATCAACTACTTCTTCAACGAATTGACCCCTGCCGAATACGACGCACTCGTGAAGGCAGCCGCTTCGTCTAACCAAAGCTTTGACTAAGATGCCGAACATTCCGTCCGAATGGACCAAACGCTACTACAGCATCGGTGAGGTGGCCAAGATTTTTGAAATCAACGCTTCGGCCTTGCGCTTTTGGGAGAAAGAGTTTCCCGAACTCAGCCCCAAAAAGAACGAGCGCGGCGTCCGCAAGTACACGCCGGAGAACATGGAGCTGATTCGGCAGATCTACCATTTGGTCAAAGAGCGCGGCTTTACCCTCAAAGGCGCACGAAAAAAATACAAAGACAACCCGGCAGACACCGCAAACAACGAAGAAGTGGTACGCCGTTTGCTAAAGATTAAAGGGGACATGGAGTCCCTGAAAAAACAACTCGATTCTCTAAAATGAAACGTTCTACCATCGTAGTTCTGGCGATTGCCGCCTTTGTCTTAGGCCTCATCATGTGGGGTGTGAGCACCAACAACCGCTTTGTTACCCTCAACGAGAACATTGAAGGCCAATGGGCCAATGTTCAGAGTGCGTACCAGCGCCGGGCCGACCTGATTCCCAACTTGGTTTCGACTGTGAAGGGTTATGCGGACTTTGAGCAGGAGACGCTTACCGCTGTGATTGAGGCCCGCGCCAACGCTACCTCCGTAAACCTCAGCGCCGCGGACTTGAGCCCCGAGAACATCGCAGCCTTCCAAAAAGCGCAGGGCGCCCTCAAGGGGTCTTTGGACCGCTTGCTCGTGACCGTGGAGCGCTATCCTGACCTTAAGGCCAACCAGAATTTCTTGGCCCTTCAAAACCAGCTCGAAGGCACGGAAAACCGCATCAATGTGGAACGCGACCGCTTTAACACCGCGACCAAAGAATACAACAGTGCGATCAAGCGCATTCCGGCCTCCATCATTGCAGGTATGGGCGGTTTTGACCCCCGTGGCTACTTTGAAGCGGAACAGGGCGCCGAGGCTGCCCCCGAAGTTTCGTTTGAATGAAGGAACTCCTGAGCGCCGAGCAGCAAACAGCGCTGCAAGCGGCCATTTCTTCGGCTGAAAAAGCCTGTTCGGGCGAAATCCGCGTGCACATCGCAAGTACCTGCACCCGCGATGCGCTCGTGGAAGCGCGGTACTGGTTCCAGAAATTGGGCATGCACAAAACCGAATTGCGCAACGGCATCCTGTTCTACCTCGCCGTGGACAGCCACCAGTACGCCATTCTGGGCGACCAAGGCATTCACGAGAAAGTGGGGCAAGCCTACTGGGAAGGGGTCCGAGATGCGATGAAGCCACAGCTCCAAGCCGGAGACTGGGTGGCCGCATTGTGTTCGGGCATCGCACAAGCTGGCGAGGCCTTGGCCACGCATTTTCCGCATGCGGGGGACGCGGACGTCAATGAACTTTCGGACGAAATCAGCACCTCCGCCTGATGCGTCAAACCCTTCTTTTCCTGTTTTTGGGCGTGAGTCTTGTGCTTCACGCACAGCCCTACCCCAAACCTCAAGTTCGCGAAGGGCTCGTGACCTTCCAAGGCATAGAAGCTTCCACCCTCTTCAACGCGGGCGAGGAAGCGCGGCTAGAGGCCGTTCTTCAGGCCATCAACGACTCCACCTCGACGCAAATTGCCGTGCTCTTTGTGGAATCCTGTGCCGATAACATCAACTTCGCCGCAGCCAAGACCTTGACCGAATGGGGCATTGGCCAGGCAGGGGAAGACAACGGGGTTTTGGTTTTGATCGCATTGGGAGATCGCAAAATGGCCATTTCAACCGGCTATGGCGTAGAAGCTACCCTCACGGACTTTCAATGCAGTCGACTGATCCAAGAGGTTTTGGTGCCCGCCTTCCGCGAGGGGGCCTACGAAGCGGGATTGTCGGAAATGGCCACCCAAATGGCCCAACTGCTCTCCGGGCAATTTGATGCGGTAGCACGTACCGACGACGACGACGACGACCGGAAAAAACGAGCCGTTTTACTCATCTTGCTCGTAGCGCTGATCGTCACGATGCTGGTTAAACGCAACGGCGGAACCGGCATGGGCGGTGGTTTTGGCGGCGGCCGCGGCTACTGGGTGGGCCCCATGGGCGGTGGCTACTACCGCGGCGGATTCGGCGGTGGATTTGGCGGTGGCGGCGGCTTCGGAGGCGGCGGTTTTGGCGGCTTCGGAGGCGGCATGGGCGGCGGCGGCGGTGCCAGCGGCAGTTGGTAGGTTCTTTCCCGCCTTTTTCCGACCTTTGCCCTAAATACTTGATATTATGAAAAAGTGGGCCTCTTTGCTCGTGGTTGCCGTGTCTTTGGCTGCCTGTTCCGCTCCAAAAGCAACGATTTCGCAGAAGTCTGCTACCCAGTATAGCGCGGTAGTTACCAAAGCCGCTAACCAGTACATGGAAGTGGTAGACGTTCAATTGACGGATGGCGCCCAGTGGGCCTCCGGTTCTTTCCGCTTGACCGACGAATCTGGCAAGCGCAATGTCTTGAACACTAAAGGCTATGCTTCCTTCGGCATTCAGATTGTCACCCCCTCTTTGGCCTTTGCGCCTAACCAAGCGTTGATTTCCTACCGTTTGGAAGAAGAAGGTGCCGTCAAATCCATGCTTTTGAGCCTTCAAGCTCTTCCCGCTCCCGTTGAGGCCAACGCACGTCCTACCCTGGCAGAATAATCGAGTACAGACATGGTGTACATTCAACGCAGGGAGACGTTCAGCGCCTCCCACCGCTTGTACAATGCCGCATGGTCGGAGGACCAAAACGAGGCGGTCTTTGGAAAATGTTCCAACCGCTACGGCCATGGCCACAACTTTCAGCTCATTGTCACGGTTAAGGGAACAGTAAACCCGGATACCGGCTTTGTCATGAATTTGGTAGACCTGAAAGAAATTATGCAGCGCGAGGTGATTGAACATGTAGATCACCGAAACCTCAACGAGGACGTACCCTTCCTGAAGGGCATTATGCCGTCCACGGAGAATTTGGCCATCGCTTTTTGGGAGCGTTTGGCGCCCGCTATTGCCGCCAAAGGAGCCATCCTGCATGGCATTCGCATCATCGAGACAGAAAACAACTTTGTCGAATACTTCGGAGCATGAACGCATACATCTTCCCGGGCCAAGGTGCCCAGAGCCCCGGCATGGGCCAGGACCTTTACGAGGCTCACAAAGACCTTTTTGACCAGGCCAACGCCATTTTGGGCTTTGACTTGGCGTCCATCATGTTCGAAGGAACCATGGAGGACCTCACGCAGACGAAGGTCACCCAGCCTGCCATCTTTTTGCATTCCGTCGCCAAGGCCTTCAGCCTGGGCGAGGCCTTCCAACCGGATATGATTGCGGGTCACTCTCTGGGCGAATTTTCCGCCTTGGTCGCCGCAGGGGCCCTGTCCTTTGAGGATGGCATGCGTCTCGTGTCCCAGCGCGCTCTGGGCATGCAAGCCGCCTGTGAAGCAGAGCCCTCCACCATGGCCGCCATCCTCGGCTTAGACGATGCAGTGGTCGAAAAGATTTGTGCGGACACGCCCGGATTGGTCGTCCCCGCCAACTACAACACCCCTGGCCAATTGGTCATTTCGGGCGCTACGGCCGCGGTAGAAGCCGCCTGTGAGGCCTGCAAGGAAGCCGGGGCCAAACGCGCCCTCCTCCTTCCCGTGGGCGGTGCCTTCCACAGCCCCTTGATGGCGCCCGCCGGCGAGCAGTTGGCTGCGGCCCTCGACGCCGTCACCTTCCAAACCCCGCGCTGTCCCGTCTACCAAAATGTAGTCGCAGCGCCTGTGACGGACCCTGAGGAAATTCGGGCCAATCTCAAAGCGCAGTTGACCGGATCCGTTAAATGGACGCAAACCGTGCAAGCCATGGTCGCGGCAGGCGCTACGCATTTCTACGAAGTCGGTCCTGGCCGCGCCCTCCAAGGCATGGTCAAGAAAATTGCTCCCGAAGCCGAAGCCGTTTCCGCATGAGTATGACCTTTGGGTGGCAGAGTCCATCAAACATTGCGCTCGTCAAGTACTGGGGCAAGCGCGACCCCCAACTGCCCTCCAATCCGTCCATCAGCTTTACGCTCGACGCCTGCCATACCCAGACCCGCGCCACCTTTGAGGCAGGCAGCGGCGTCCACGTGTTGCTCAACGGCGTAGATACCCCCAGCTTTGTCCCCAAGATTGAGCAGTTCATAAGCCGCATCCAGCACCGCCATCCCTGGTTAGCGGAGTACCGCTTGACCGTGGACACCTTTAACAGCTTTCCGCACTCGAGCGGTATTGCCTCCTCCGCCTCCGGCCTCAGCGCTTTGGCCTTGTGTGTGGTAGATGCCGCCCAAGCCCTAGGCCACGCCCTCCCGGAATCGGATGCGCGCCGCGAGGCGTCTATTTTGGCGCGGCTAGGTTCTGGAAGTGCGAGCCGATCCCTCTACGGCGGTTTGGTGGTATGGGGCGAGACCCCTTCCGTTCCAGGCAGCCACGACGAATACGCGGTCTCCTACCCCCACGCGGTGCATCCCGTTTTCCAAGACTTCCGCGACATAGTGGTATTGGTGGACGTCGGTCAGAAGGCGGTCAGCAGCACAGCCGGCCACGCCTTGATGGACGGACATCCCTTTGCGCAACAGCGTTTTGCGCAGGCGCATGCCCACATGAAAGCCTTGGAATCCATTTTGGCTACCGGCGATTTGCCTGCCTTCTTGGATTTGGTCGAAAATGAAGCCCTCACCCTGCATGGGCTGATGATGAGCTCCAATCCGAGCTACATTTTGATGCGCCCCAATACCTTGGCCATCCTGGAGGCGATCCGTCGCTTCCGCCTTGAAACAGGGACTCCGATTGGCTTCACCTTGGATGCGGGCGCCAACGTGCATGTGCTTTTCCCTGCTTCGGCCGAACAAAGCGCCATGCCTTTTGTTACGGATGTATTGGCACCTTTTGCTAAAAACGGTCAATTTGTGACAGACCGAGTTGGCTCAGGACCAGTACCTTTGTAACACCAAACTACCCATGCGCCCATCCTACTTCGCTAAAATTTTGCTCTTCGGAGAATATGGCATTATCAAAGATGCCATGGGTCTGTCTATTCCGTATCGGAACTATTCAGGCGCTTTGCATTTGCCCGAAGAGGAATTGACCGAAGCGCAGCGCCTCTCGAATCAGGCCCTTCAGCCCTACGCCGAGTACCTGCACACGCTCTCGTTGGCAGGCGAACTCAAGGCGGACTTGAATGTGGCCCAGCTCAACCGCGACGTTGCCAATGGCCTCTACTTTGAGTCCAGCATTCCTCAAGGCTATGGCGTGGGTTCCTCCGGGGCCTTGGTGGCTGCCCTCTATGCCCAGTATGCGAAGGCGCCTTTGAATTTGGATGCGCCATTGGATCCGAAAGCTATTGCGGCTTTGAAGGAGGCTCTAGGCCAAATGGAATCCTATTTCCATGGCAAGAGCTCGGGCATTGACCCCACTATTTGCTACTTGCAGCTGCCCTTGTTGATTCGGTCCAAAGACGATTTGGGCACCGTGGATATGCCGGCCGTAGCCACCGAAGGCAAGGGAGCCATCTTTTTGCTGAATTCGGGCAATCCAGGCGAAACACAGCCCATGGTGAACATCTTTATGGAAAAGCTCAAAGAAGAAGGCTTCCGTAAGATGATGAGTGGGCAGTTCAAGAAGTACAACGACGCTTGCGTTCAGGCCTTCCTCAAGAGCGATTGGGATCCTTTGTTTACCAACTTGAAGAGTTTGAGCCGTGTGGCCTTGGAGCACTTCAGTCCCATGATTCCCAGCGCCTTCCACAGTTTGTGGCAGAAGGGCATCGATAGCAATGCCTACTACCTGAAACTTTGCGGTTCAGGCGGCGGCGGCTACATCTTGGGCTTTACCAAAGATTTGGACGAAGCCAAGGCAGCCCTGGCGCCGCATAAGCTGGACGTCGTACTCCGATTCTAACGCCGTGGGCAGACGTCAAAAGCTGCTGCACCGGGCCCTTGCCTTTCTATCTCTGGTTCGATGGACGCACTTGGCCTTCCTGGCCTTTGCCCAAATTGTAGCCTACTATTTTCTCTTCCGATTGGAAGACGGCTGGATGCCCGATTTTCAACTGCTTGCGGTATTGCTCGCCACGGGGGGCATTGTGGGCGGCGGCACCTTGATCAATAGCTTTTACGACCTCGAACGCGATTTAGTTCAGCGCCCTTGGCGCACCCTGTTTGAGCGCCCCGTGGCCAAGAAGTACGGCTTGCGCATTGCGGCCTGGCTTTACGGCATTGGACTGGTTACTGCCTGGATCGGCTTGCCCTTTCCAGCCGACGCTGGCTTTGGGCTCTATGCCTTGCTCGTGTGGTTGTACTCCCACAAACAATGGGGCCAGCACCGCTTGGGCCCTTTGATGGCCACCTTGCTGGCGTACACCCCACTTTTACTTTTAGCCTTCACCTATGCGCCTGATTCAGCGCCTGGATTTTGGCAATCCTTGCCCCTCGCGCTGGTCATGATTGCCATTGAATGGCGGCGCCAATGGGAGCGGAAGTACATGCTGACGCTGCCCTTGGAGGGACGCAAAGCGCTACTAACGCGCCAATGGATCTACAAAGTGCTCTTGGTCCTGGGAATTTTGGCGATTCCCTTTATTTGAGACGCTTTTAGCGAATCAGCGTGAAGGTGCCGTGCTCTTCCGCGATGTTGCCGAAGGGCAAATAAATCAGCAGCTTGTACGAATAGACCCCTTCCGGCACGGGTTGACCGCCGTAGGTGCCGTCCCACGATTCGGCCAAATCCGACGTGGAGAACACCTTGAGTCCCCAGCGGTTGAAGATGTCCCATTGCAGGCCTTCAATGCCGAGCGCCTCGACTTTGATGCGGTCGTTGACGATGTCCCCGTTGGGCGTAAAGGCCGTCGGAATGTAGACGTAGTAGTCCATTCGGAGTTCGATGTCTACTGTCACCGAATCGGAACAGCCCAAACTGTCCGCCACCGCCAAGGAAACCCGGTAGGTGCCTGGCTTGCTATAGGAGTGCTGCGGGTTCACCTCTGAAGAGATGTCCCCATCGCCGAAGTACCACACCACGTAGTTGGTGTCGCTGGACTGGTTGGTGAACTGCACGTTGAGCGGATTGCTCGGATTGGGATAGTAGGTAAACGCCGCACCGGGCAGGGGCGCCACCCCGACCCAAACGCTATCCCAGGTCGTAAAGCCACATTGGTCCACGACTTTGTAGGGGTACCAGCGGCTCGCATTGGGCGTCACCGTCCAGAGAGAATCTACAGGACCGGACAGCCAGGTGTAGGTAAGCGGTTCCGTGCCGTAGCGGGCACGCGCTTGGATTTCCACCGACTCGCCTGGGCATATCCACGTGGTGTCTGAATACGTTTCGACCGAATCGTACGGGAGCACGTAGATGGTGATGCTGTCCATAGCGGCCGTCGACATGCATTCGTCAATTCCGTAGAAGTGGTAGGTCGTGGTCGCGATAGGGTTGACGGTCAGTTGGACACCCCCTGCGGTATCGGTTTCCCACCAGCCGGTCGTATTGCCCTCGCCGGTGGTAAAGGTGCCCAAGAGCGTCGATTGCTGGCCCGGACAAGACAAGGTATCGTTGCCCGCGCCCACCGTCGCATCCACGGTAACGGACACCTTGTCCCGAATGACAAAAGTCTTGTACTGTGCAGGGTAGACCGCACAGTTGGTGGTCACCGGTTGCATCACAATGCTGATGGTTTCGTTGGGTTCCGCCACGCCATCGTCGTAGGCCCAAATTTGGATCGAATCGCGCGTCTGGCCAGGTAAAAGCGTAATGGAAGTAGGCAGCGGCGCATAGTCCGTGCCAGAAACGGCCGTCCCCCCGTAGACGAAGTCCACCACCATGGTGTCAAAAACCGCACCCTGACGGTCCAAATACAGCCACGAAGGCTGGCAGCCCTCAATCATCGTGCTGTCGTTGAACGTATTGCCTTGGTTCCATGCCTGGCTCAAGCTGATGGTTGGCAACTCAAAGCTTCGGGCACCAATAAAGACCGCCGAGTTCAACGCGCCATCGCTCACATCGCAGATAAACATCTTGATGGTATACAGCGAACCGCAGGAGACCGAAGCCTTCGCGGTGAAGACATCCGTGTAGCCCTCCATGTTGATAATGGACGTGCCCCCACTGTTGGCATTGTAGAAGACCGAGTTCGTGACATAGTTGGGATTGGCACTGGAGCAGTTGCTCGCCGGCCAGCTGCCCGATGGATAGCCTTGGTTGATGGTGTTCACCGCCACAGGCGTCGTGGTTCCGGGAATTACCGCCAAGTTAACGGTATCAATATTGGGGGTGCCGTTGGCATTCCACAAAGGCTGTCCATTGATGCCTTGGCCAATGAGGAAAAAGCCAAATACGTCATTGAAGGACGAGCACGTGTAGGAGGTGTATTCTTTGGAAGCGAAGATGTAGTCAAATTTGACCGAATCGCCCGGGGCCACAAAGCTGAATTGTATGCTCGCACGGTCGTACTGGCTAGAGCTGCTGCTTCCAATCGCATTTAGGACGGTGGTGAGGTTGGCGGAGGGCGTTTGGGTCGGATAGCTGGTGTACGTTCCAAACTGCCCCGGCACTACATCAATGGCATCGGTACTCACCATGACAATGCCGCTGTCCAAACCAAAGTTGGGGTTGTTGATGTTAAACTTGCCAATTTGGGTTGAGGAAGGCTGGCTGATGGGCGTGCCTAGAGGGCCAATAGGACTGAAAACCGTCATGTTGGGCCCCACCATGACGTTCTGAACCAGCCACATAGGTTGGTTGCGAGGCGTCGTGTTGTTGACCGTGATATTTTGGGCCAAAAGTTCCACTGGGCCCACGCTCAAAAGAACGAGGCTTGCCGCAACAAAAAGTCGGGTTAAAATTTGGCGCATAAGAGACCCTTAAGGTACTGCAAACCTTGGGATGGTCAGTATCTTGGGGCTATGGAAAACTACATTGCTGAAAATCGTCAACGCTTTCTGGATGAACTCTTTGCTTTGCTCAGATTGCCTAGTGTGAGTGCAGA
>CAXRFY010000025.1:0-6913 GCA_964229925.1 Schleiferiaceae bacterium | reverse complement strand
ACGATGCAACCGGCCGAATCATCTACGAAGGCCGTGCCGTGGCCTACGGCCGTGGCTATGCGGTAAATGACTCCATGACCTGGACCCCAGGCAGCTATGTCGTTCGCTTTGAATCGGGCGAAAGTGTACGTGCCGTGACGTAAATACGTCCGTACGTGTAGAGAAGCCGGGGCATGTAGGTGCTCCGGCTTTTTTATGCGACCAGGATTTTTTTCTCCTGAGCTTCCGTAACTCGGCCGATGGGCGCGGCATGCACCCCTTCCGCACGCAATAGGGCCTCCACGGATTCTTGGGCCTCTGGCGCAACGGCGAGCAAGAGGCCTCCGCTGGTTTGCGGGTCAAAGAGCAAGAAGAGCTGTTCGCCACTTACCGTGCTGCACTCGCTGTAGTAGGTCACATAGTTCTTGGTGGTGCCTTGGGGCATGCAGCCTGCCGCATAGAGATCTGCCAAGCGCTCCTTGTCGTAGCTGGGGATCTGGGCATACTCCAGGTGGGCACTGGTGCCCGAGGCCGAAAGCATTTCGTGCAAGTGTCCCGCTAAGCCAAATCCCGTGACGTCCGTCATCGCGTGAACCCCATCCGGAAGTTTGGCGCCAACGGTGTTCAAAGTGGACATGGTCTTTAATCCCCAGGCGTGATCCGCCTCGGTCGCCAGTCCTTTCTTCATGGCCGTAGCCACAATGCCAATGCCCAGGGGCTTAGTGAGGTAGAGGAGGTCGCCCGGCTGGGCACCGCCATTGGTTTTTAGGGCCTCGCGTCGGCAGCGGCCGGTAACCGCCAAGCCAAAAATGGGCTGCGGCACATCGATGCTGTGCCCGCCCGCGAGGGGTATGCCGGCTTTGGTGCAGGTGTCGCGCGCACCGGCGAGGACTTGGCCCGCTAGGGTGGCGGGCAGCTTGTCCAGCGGCCAGCACAAGATGGCCAGCGCCAAGTCCGGGGTGGCGCCCATGGCATAGACGTCGCTGATCGCATTGGCCGCGGCAATCTGCCCAAATTCAAAGGCATCGTCCACAATAGGCGTGAAAAAGTCCGTGGTATGTACCAAAACATCCCCATTCCCCAAATCCATCACGGCTGCATCCTCGTTGGCTTCGTGTCCAAAGAGTAGGCTAGGCCACGATTGATCCGGGTTGAACCCCGATGCTGCAATGACTTCGCGCAGCGCATTGGGCGCAATCTTGCAGCCGCAGCCGGATCCGGGGTTGAAACTCGTTAGGGCTGGGCGCGCTGCTGTATCCATGTCTGAAGGGGCGTTGAGGTCTCGCGAAGAATCTTCTCCGCGGCTTCGGCAAAAGTACAGTCCGTCACATCGACCTCCGCGAGGATGTAATCCTGCCGTTTAGCCATGCTTTCGGAATACGTACGGTCGTAGTACTGAAGGGCGAGGTCCGCCGCACTGCGAAAATCCCCTGCGAGCACCGCATCCACGGCCCATTGGGCATTTTGGTGGCCTAAGCGCTTGGCAATCTTGGGAAAGACGGCCGCTAAGTCCTCCCGGCTGGCTTGGCCGTAGAGGGCCACCAGGTGGTCCAACCGGTTTTCCCGCGAGCGTTGAGCGATAATCAGCGGTGCCTCCTTTTTGCGGTCAAAGAAGCCGTGCTGCAGCCAAATGCGGCCTATAGAACGACTTTCGTCCTCGATCCACCAGGGAAGGCTGGGGTCTAGGGCTTGGATGCACTGCGCGCCCTCATTTTCAAATTGCTCGTTGGTGGGTTGGTCGTTTTCGCCCACGTGGCCAAAGGCGGATCCCTTGTGGTGGGCCAGGCCTTCCAAATCCAAAACCTCCGCATGGGCCGCCATGTGGCGAAGGATTTCCGTTTTGCCACTGCCAGTCAGTCCGCTGAGCACCACCCAGGGGTGGCCGCCGCACCAGCTGTCCAGGACCCGACCTCGGTAGGCCTTGTAGCCGCCCTCCCAGCGCTTCACGGCGTGCCCCGCGGTCTGCAAGAGCCATGTGACGGACTGAGAGCGCATGCCGCCGCGCCAGCAGTAGACCTCTAAAGGTCCCTCTGAGGCGTGCTGGTCTGCGTGTGCCACAAGGTCTGCCATCTTTGGGCCGACTAGGGAGAGTCCCAGGCGAATGGCTGCCGACTGGCCCTGTTCCTTGTAGCAAATACCCACTTGGGCCCGCTCGTCGTCGCTGAAGAGGGGCATGGATAAAGCGCCTGGCGCGTGGCCGTGGGCGTATTCACTGGGGCTTCGAACATCCAAAATGGGCATGGCCACAAGGTACGAATGCCCGTATCTTTGACTCATGCGCTACGTGGCCCTTTTGTCGGTTTTTTTCTTGGTTTCGGCCTGTTTGGTGCCGAAAAAGGAATTGCTCTACGCGCAAGCCCAAGTGGTGCGCTTGCAATCGGACAGTTTGGCCTTTGAGCAACGCCTGCTGACGGCCCAGGGGACCATGGGAAACACCCAAGGCCAACTAGAGGAACTTCAGAAGAGTTACGACGAGGTGTCGAACCAACTCGACAACGCGGAAGCGACCCTTCAGGTGGTATCACGGGAGCTTGACAGCCTGCAGCTACGGCACAAGGAAGTGAGCGTGGCGCGCGATGTGTGGCGCATCGAGGCCCTGCGCGCCAAGCGTCGAATGGAACGTGCCGAGTTTGTCCGCGACAGCCTTCAAACAGTCTTACTGAAGAGCAAGCCCGCCGCCCCAAAACCCAAGAAGTAATTAGAAATGCGTCTTAATCAGGCGCAGTTTATGGGTGTGTTTGCCCAACTCGGCATTGTAGATGCCGGTGCTGTCTAGGCCGTCCATTCGGACCGAACCACTCGCGTGCAAAATGCGGTTTTCACGCACATAGATGCCCACGTGCACGATATTCCCCTCGTCGTTGTCGAAGAAGACCAAATCGCCGGCCTGCGCTTCTGCCAAGAAATCCAAGGTGCGTCCTTGCGTGGCCTGCTGGCTGGCATCGCGAAGCAAACTGATGCCCGTGAGGCGGTAGGCCATCTGCGTCAAGCCGCTGCAATCAATCCCAAAGGCGCTTCGCCCGCCCCATAGGTACGGGGCATTGGCGTAGAGGTAGGCGTTTAAAAGCAGTTCTTCCCGAGTGCGCAGGCGCTGTGCCGTACGTCCTTGGAAGAGAAAGGGCTCGGTGCCGACTCGGAGTACGTGTTGCTCCGCATCGTAAAAGGGGAGGGGTGAGCCCGCCACGATGGTTCGGGTCATGCTGGGCGAGTCGTGTTCGATCAGGTCGACGGCGTCGCTGACCAAGGTTTGTGGCTGGTCCACCAATTGGCGGTATTCTTCCTGGGTGATCCCTTGGATTTGACGGTCGAGCATCCAGCCCGAATACCCGTCGTGGCCCAAGCGAATGAGCGTCCACTCGTTTTTGCAGTCGAGGATTTCAAAGGCTTCTCCAAACAGCGCCTGGTTCACCATTTCGGCGCGGTGGCTGGGTTCGGCACGCATGGGTGCCAAGCTGTAGAGGGAAAAGCCGTGGGTGCTCAATGCAATCGTTCAAGAATCATGGCCGATGCTCCACCTCCGCCGTTGCAGATGCCGGCACCGCCATACTGCGCTTGGTTTTGCTGGAGAACGTGCAGCAAAGTAACAATAATTCGCGCACCACTGCACCCCAGGGGATGACCCAAGGAAACGGCGCCGCCATTCACGTTGCAGGTCGCAGGGTCAATGCCCAAGAGGTCCATGTTGACCAATCCGACGACGGAGAAGGCTTCGTTCAATTCCCAGTAGGCAATGTCCCGAACTTCCAAGCCAGCCTTGGCGAGGGCCTTGGGCACGGCCTTGGCAGGGGCGGTCGTAAACCACTCGGGCTCGTGGGCAGCGTCCGCGGCAGCGGCGATGCGTGCCAAAGGCGTAAGCCCAAGTTCCGCCGCTTTTTCAGCGGACATCAAGACCAGGGCGGCTGCGCCGTCGTTCAAGGTGGAGGCATTAGCCGCCGTGACCGTACCGTCTTTGGTAAAGGCAGGGCGAAGGGTGGGCACCTTGTCGCGCAAGATGTTGGTGTATTCCTCGTCGCGGTCGACAACCGTGGTGTTGCCACGGCGGTCCGTGATCTCCACCGCAATCACTTCTTCGCTGAATTTGCCCGCTTCCCAGGCGGCGGCACTTCGGTCGTAGGACTGCAGGGCAAAAGCGTCTTGCTCTTCCCGGCTGTAATCGTGCTCTTTGGCGCAGAGGTCTGCGCATACCCCCATGACTTGCTGGTCGTATACATTGATCAGGCCATCTTTAGTCAGGCCGTCCACCAATTGGGTATCGCCAAATTTGAATCCATTGCGGCTGTTGGGCAAGTAGTGAGGCACTTGGCTCATGTTTTCCATGCCGCCTGCTACCGCGATGTCGACGTCTCCAACTCGAATCGCATTGGCCGCCAAAGCGATGGCTTTCATGCCCGACGCGCACACCTTGTTCACCGTCGTGCAGGGCACGTCCTGGCTCAAACCACCCGCAAAGGCAGCTTGCCGAGCAGGAGCCTGCCCCAAATTCGCCTGAAGCACGCTGCCCATAAACACCTCCTGAACCATGTTGGGATCGAGGTTAATCTTAGCCAATGCGCCTTGTATCGCTTTGCCGCCTAATTCAGGGGCAGGAATGGAGGACAGGGCGCCTTGGAAGCGGCCAATGGGGGTTCGAACGGCGGAAACGATAACGACGTCTTTCATAGCAAATGGGGTGGGTTGTGAATTGCGAACGAAGATAGGGACCGACACTCTCCCGTTGGTTCTCGAATTTTCTTCTTCACCGCGCATTTTGGTTGTGTGGAAGCCGATTTTTCATGTATTTTCGCAGCCCTAATTCAGTCTATCTGTATATACCCGGTGAGGTGGGTGAGAGGCTGAAACCACCAGTTTGCTAAACTGGCGTACGGGAAACTGTACCGCGGGTTCGAATCCCGCCCTCACCGCAAAAGCAAAAACCCCGCAACAAGAGTTGCGGGGTTTTTTTATACCTGAAGGGCAGGAAACTTGTTTCCGTATCCTTCAGGTGTAAAAAAAACCAGGCGCGAAGCGCAAGTGGTTTTTGCTTTTAGCTCACCCCCTAAGGGAAAACGCGAGCGGAGCGAGCGTACTCCCGCCCTTAAGGTTGGAAAACGCGGATGTAATCCACCGCCATGCGTTGGGGGAAGGTGGTTTGGGAATTTGGACTGCCGGGCCAATTGCCTCCTACAGCTACGTTAAAAATGAAGAAGAAGGGTTCGTGGAACTCCGACTTGTCTGAACCTGTGATGTCCAGCGAGTAGTATTGCACGTCGTCCCGGAACCATTTAATGGAGTTCGCATCCCAGATAATCGAATAGACGTGAAATTCGTCCTGGTAGGAACTACCGTTGGGAACCGCGATGGACCCACCCGTGTAGGCATGGTTTCCGTTGCTAGACCAATGGCCCGTCCCGTGAATGCGTTCGTCGCCTTGGTTGGGTGTGCTGCCACCAATCATTTCCATGATGTCAATTTCCCCACACGAAGGCCATCCCACAGAGGAGATGTTTTCACCAAGCATCCAGAGGGCAGGCCATAGACCTTGGCCGGAGGGAAGGGCGGCGCGAATGTCGATACGTCCGTATTTGAATGCGCGCTTGCCCTTGGTAATCATGCGCGAGGAGGTGTAGTTGAATCCCCCAAAGGACTCCTCCTTGGCGGTGATGAGTAGACTGCCGTCCAGCAAGGAAGTGTTCTCTGCACGGTAGTACTCCAATTCGTTATTGCCCCAGCCCCAGTTGCCGTTGCCAATTTCAAAGGTCCAGTCGTCGCTGATGGCGGTGGAGTCAAATTCATCGTGCCAGACGAGGGTATACCCGGGGTAGCTCATGGGGCTTGTGTAGCCGGTGGTCGGTACCAAAGGCGTTTGCTGCACGAGGTCCACTTGGATGGTGTCCCAGGCTTCTGCGTAGAGGTCAAAGGTGCTGTGGGCCCGAATTCGGACTGGATACACGCCTGTGGCCGTGAACTGATGGGAGAATTGACCGCTCGGCTCATTGAGCAAGAGGGCATTGGGATCTTGACCAATCTTCAGCGTATAGTAGTTGCTGGCATCGGCGGTCACACTAATGTCAACCAAGCCTGCCGTTTGGGTCGAAGGCAAAATGGTATAGGCCAAATTTTGGGGTGCATTGGCCGAGGGGCCTTGGGTTTCGCATCCCAAAAGAAGGAGCAGTGAAAGGAACATGATGGTTGGAAGCTTGGTCATGGAGTAAAAATAAAGTGGGCGGGTTGCCCCGCCCACTGAAAATTAAGAACGTGCTGGATTACTCCTGTTTGATGTTGTCCACGTGGAAGGTGCCCGCGTTGGAGACGCTCCATCCGGGGAAAATGACGAGGCGGTCGTACAAGGTACCCACGCCGTTCAGGTCAAAGGTCAACTCGGTCCATGCTTGTGCCACGGTAACAGGTTGGTCCATTTCTACAAACTGACTGGGTGCTGCTTGATCTTCCAACTTGAGGCGGAAGGTGCCCGTATCGGGAGCCCAAACCATCAATTTGATTTGATCCGCCGTGCTGAAGTCCAGTTTGGCGTCCAAATTGACGAAAAGACCTGCCCAGGTTTCATTGCCATGTATGGTCGTCAACACTGTGGCGCTCGTGTTAGCGCCAGAGGCATCGGGGTTAGCGCCAATGCTGTAGGTGCTATTGCCAAAGGTGGTAAACGTAGGTTGCACCGTTTCGAAGTCGATAGGCAAGGAGTAGGTAGTGGGCTGGGGGCCAGGGTCACTCACAAATCCTTCTGGGACCAGACGGATGTACCAAGCCAAATCGGCGTTCTTGCTGTCCGTGTAGCGCAAGAAGATTTCGTTGGTATCGATGGAGACGATCTTGTACGTCTGCACACCGGTCCAGTAGCCGATCATGGCATTGCCGGACAAGGTAATGGTCGTGTCAGTGCCTTCGGTCAAGGTCCAGGTCTCGCCCATAGCATTTGGAGTGAATGCGGTGAAATCAC
>CAXRFY010000024.1:0-11850 GCA_964229925.1 Schleiferiaceae bacterium | reverse complement strand
CTTTTGGGCCTGGGATGCGCGTATGTGGGCATTCGGTGGTCAGGATTTACCGAAACACACTAATTTCACTTCATGAAACTACTCGAAAATAAAGTGGCGCTTGTCACAGGCGCTTCCAAGGGAATTGGACGCGCGATCGCTCAGCGATTCATCGAAGAAGGCGCCAAAGTAGCCTTCACCTATTTGTCCAGCGTGGAAAAAGGCCAAGCGCTCGAAGCTGAGCTCATTGCGTTGGGAGGCGAGGCGAAGGGATTTCGTTCGGACGCTTCGAGCGGTGAACAGGCGGAAAAACTCATCAACGACATCGTTGAACACTTTGGCCAAATCGACATCATCGTCAACAACGCCGGCATCACGCGCGACACCCTGATGCTGCGCATGACCGAGGAAGATTTTGACAGCGTGATCAGCACCAATTTGAAGTCGGTTTTCAACACGACAAAGCACGCACAGCGCTACATGATCAAACAGCGCAGCGGCAGCATCATCAACATTTCCTCCATCGTGGGCATCAAAGGCAACGCGGGTCAATCCAACTATGCAGCTTCTAAGGCCGGTATCATCGGCTTTACCAAGTCCGTGGCGCTTGAACTGGGTTCGCGCGGTGTACGCTGCAACGCGGTGGCTCCAGGCTTCATCGAGACCGAAATGACCGGTGTGCTGGACGAAAAAGTGGTGCAATCTTGGCGCGACGCTATTCCCTTGAAGCGCGGTGGACAGCCTGAGGATGTAGCCAATGCCTGTGTTTTCTTGGCGAGCGATTTAGCGGCTTACGTTTCTGGACAAGTCCTGCAAGTCGACGGTGGCTTGTTGACCTGATTCGACCTTGTGACCATTAAAAAAGCGCAGCGAGAGCTGCGCTTTTCTTTTTTAGGTCGGCTGCGTTTTTTAAGCCGCGGCCGATTTGGGTTGAATGCGCAAGGTGGCCAAAGCCGCTAAGAGGAGCAGCATGTCGTAGATGGGGTTGACTGCGCTCTGCTGCAGACCAAAGGAGTATTGGATTCCAAAGAATCCGACGTTCATGTTGATAATCTGGGAGAACGAGAGGGTAGGTTTTGCCATGCGTCTAGGTGCTAGGGATCCTCAAAGGGTTCGTGAATTTCTGCATTTTTTACGTGCCCACGACGCGCGGAATGAAAAAGGGCGGCCCTGCTGGGCCGCCCTTTCATCTTTTATTTCTTTTCCGGGATTATTCCGCGGTAGGAGCTACCAGATTGGCAGCTAGGAATTCGCGAAGTGCATCGGGCTCCAGGTTGCGTGCCACGATGGTTTGGTCCGGGCCGATCAGTACGTTCTGGGGAATGGCGCGGATGGAGTAGGCCTTGGAGGCGGAGTTGTTCCAGCCTTTTAGGTCCGTCATCTGAGGCCACGTAAGACCGTCTTCTTTGATGGCGCCCATCCACTTGCCGTAGTCGTCGTCAAAAGCGACCCCTACAATCTGGAAACCAGCGGCCTGATACTCTGCGTACACTTGCACCAATGCCGGGTTTTGCGCGCGGCAAGGTCCACACCAAGAAGCCCAGAAGTCTACCAAGGTGTAGCCTTGGCCCAAAAGGCTAACCAAGTTCACATCGGTGCCCAGGGTGTCCTTCTGGTTCAAGTCCAGTACGGGTTGGCCTATGGCGACGCGCTTCAACGCCGTTACACGCTCCTGGAGTACTTTGACGTCGTTAGAACCGTAGGCATCTTTAGGAACGCCCATCAGGACGCTGTCGAGCACCTCCACTTCCTCCATGTACATGTAGCGGTTGGCGATCAAAGCGCCTAAGGCACCGTTCTCCATGGCGAATTTCTTGTTCTCCTTTTGAAGCTTGTCGTATTCCGCTTGCAAGTGGTTGCTAATCGAGTCGACCGTAGCCGTATCGCTCATGGCTTCCGCCGCTTGCAACGTTTCATTGAAGGAACGTGCGTAGTCGCTAAAGGCGGTCTGCTTGTCGTTGAAGGTGTTGAAAGAGGTCATCTCTTCGGTGCCTTCCAAGCGGCCTGTGAAGGGCACTTCGCTCGCATCGCCCGCAAGGGTCAATATGCCACGGTAGCCCCATCCAGCGATGGGTTGGGGAAGGCCTGCAATGCGCACGTAAAAGGACGTGGGGCCTGCAGGAGCGAATGACAAGGTGCCTTTGCCGTCCTCCAAAACAATAGAGTCCGCCGCGTACCAGTCAGCAGTGTCGCGAACCATAATGGTCGCCCAACCTTCTTCTTCCGAAGGGTTGAAGTTCTCCAGGGCAATCTCAATTTTGAGGTCGCTGGGTTGACAGGCTACCAAGAGCGCTAAGGCTCCAGAAGCCAAAAGGAATTTGAATGCTTTCATGCCGCGAAGATATATCTTTACGGGATGCGCAAATACACGTCAATTTTCACAGTAGCCGCGTTGACGGCACTCAGTTTTAATGGGTTAGGGCAGGGAATGTGGTTCCCGGAAGGTGCTGCTGCTCAATACGATAAAATGAAAGCCATGGGCATGAAGATGTCCTGGAACGACATTTATTCGGAAGGTGGTTCTGGAAGCCTCAACGATGTCGTGGTTCACTTTGGCGGCTTTTGTACGGGCGAAGTCATTTCTAGCCAAGGCTTGGTGCTCACTAATCACCACTGCGGTTTTGATGCCATTCAAACGCATAGTTCGCTGGAAAACAATTACTTGAAAGATGGTTTTTGGGCCGAAACCCTTGCGGACGAAAAGCCCAATCCCGGGCTCTATGTAGATTTCATTGTGAAAATGGAACAGGTGAGCCTGGATGTATTCCCACTAATCGCGCAAGGCAAGAGCGAACGCGAAGCCATTGCTGAGGTTCTCGAAGTTAAAATGGCGAACTACCCCTCTAAAGACGGCTACATGGGTCATATTGATGCCACGTACGCGGGCAACGAGTACGAACTTACTATTGCACGCCGCTATTCCGACGTTCGTCTCGTGGGAGCTCCACCCAGTGCGGTGGGTAAGTACGGGGCGGATACGGACAACTGGGTCTTCCCACGTCACACGGGGGACTTCTCCATGTTCCGAATCTACACGGCCCCTGACGGCAGTCCTGCGGAATACAGCGAAGACAACGTCCCCATGCAGGTAAAAAAGCCTTTGGTGGTTAGCCTGAAAGGAAGCGAAGAGGGCGATTTCTCCATGATTTACGGTTTCCCCGGACGTACCACCAGCTACTTGCCCGTGTCCGAAGTGGCTCAGCAGTTGGATGTGATGCTTCCTGTCCGCGTAGCGATGCGGGATTTAGTTCTTAGCACGTGGGACAGCGCCATGCGTGTGGATCCTGCGGTTAAAATTCAATACGCGTCCAAATACGCCTCCGTCTCAAACGGCTGGAAGAAGTGGATTGGTCAAATCGAGGGCATGGAAGCCGCACACGGCTTGGATACGCTCCAAAAACGCGAAGCGGCCATGGTGGCCTGGTCCAGCAAGCAGTTGCTCAACCAAGGGGCCGCTGGTGCCTTGGTGGCTTCCTTTGCCGCGCAGAATGCCGCTCTTGAGAACGACCGCTTGGGCTTGGTCTACTGGCAAGAAGTATTGCCGCGTTGGGAATTGGCCACGTGGAGCCGTTTAGCTCAAGACTTGGTGAACACCTACGACAAAGGGGGCGATTGTGGGCCTGCTATTGCCGCTTTGCAGGACTTCCACAAAGACTTTGTGCCCGAATTGGACCGTCGCGCCTCCAAGCGCTTGGTAGCAGCATGGCGCGCCGCGGGGGAGGAAAATCCCGCATTGGGCGTTCCCTTGGAGTACTTCGCTGAGACCGAAGCGTTTATTCAAGGCTACTTCAATCCAGACTTGTACAACAGCCTGCCTGTTGTGTCTGCAGATGCCGAAGTGGCTGGCCTGGTAGCTGCGCACCGCAATCACTTGGCCTTTTCGCTCTGGCCAGACTTGTTGGCCATGTACCGGGCGCATTCGGGCAAGTTGCGCGATCCTGAAAGCGAATATGCCGCGGGCATGAAGGCCTGGATGCACGAACGCATGCAAGCCGCCAATGAAAACGGGGAAGGCATCAACGCCAACATCGCATCGGATGCAAACTCTACGTTGCGCTTTGCCTACGGCCGTGTAGGAGGATTGTCTCCCAAGGACGGCGTAACCTATAAGCACTTCACCACGGCAGATGGTATCCTGGACAAGTACATTCCTGGGGATTATGAATTTGACCTTCCGGAGGATCTACGAATCAAATTGGAGGCCAGAGACTATGGGGTGTATGCCAATGCCGATGGGGATTTACCGGTGTGCTTCTTGGCAGCTAACCATACCTCTGGAGGCAATTCGGGCAGCCCGGTATTTAATGCAAAGGGGGAGCTGATCGGATTGAACTTTGACCGCATTTGGGAAGGCACTATGAGCGACTTCTATTTCACCCCAGAGCGCTGCCGCAACATCATGGTAGATCTCCGCTATGTCATGTGGGTCGTGGATGTCTACGCGGGCGCGGATCGATTGATTCAAGAAATCAAATTCAGTAAGTAAATAGGGCAGGGGTAAGGCCTTTGCGCCCTACTTTTGCGCCAGCAAATTCAACCCATTAGTACTCGTACGTATGAGCGTTCTCGTAAATAAAAACTCCAAGGTTATAGTTCAAGGTTTTACCGGCAAAGAAGGCACCTTCCATGCCGAACAAATGATCGCCTACGGGACGAATGTCGTTGGTGGTGTGACGCCCGGAAAAGGCGGACAAACACACTTGGACAAGCCCGTGTTTAATACGGTGAAGGACGCTGTTGATGCGACGGGTGCGGACGTTTCTATTCTTTTTGTCCCTCCTTCGTTTGCAGCGGATTCGGTCATGGAAGCGGCAGATGCTGGCATCAAGGTCATTGTATGCATTACAGAAGGAATTCCCGTTGCGGACATGGTGAAGGCCAAGCCCTATGCGGTAGCAAAGGGTGCAACCCTGATTGGTCCCAACTGTCCGGGTGTCATCACCGCAGATGAGGCCAAAGTGGGTATCATGCCCGGTTTTGTCTTCAAAAAAGGCAACATTGGCATCGTGTCCAAGTCCGGCACCTTGACCTACGAAGCGGCCGACCAAATCTGCAAAGCAGGTATGGGCATCACGACGGCTATTGGTATCGGCGGGGATCCCATCATTGGAACCACGACCAAAGAGGCCGTAGCGCTCCTGATGAACGACCCCGATACGCATGGTATCGTAATGATCGGCGAGATCGGTGGCCAACTGGAAGCTGAAGCTGGAAAGTGGATCAAAGAAAACGGCACCAAGCCCGTGGTAGGTTTTATCGCGGGTGAAACTGCGCCTGCAGGTCGCACCATGGGCCACGCGGGCGCTATCGTCGGTGGAGCGGAAGACACGGCTCAGGCTAAAAAGGCCATTCTGCGCGAATGTGGGGTTCACGTGGTGGACTCTCCCGCAGATATCGGCACCAAAATGGCTGAACTCTTCGCCTGATGCTGCGCACCTGGCATGCAGGAACCCTATTGAGCGACGCGGAAGCCTTGAGCTTTTCGCGTCGTTCGCATTTGTACGGGGATGGCGTCTTTGAAACGATGCGTGTTCACAAGGGCCGCATCTGTTTTTGGGAATCGCACTACTTCCGCTTGATGGCCAGTATGCGCATCCTTCGAATGGACATTCCCATTGCCTGGGGGCCAGATGAACTGGAAGCCGACATCCTTTCCTGTGCGCAGTCTAGCGGTGATTTGCGTGTGCGTCTCTCCGTTTGGCGCGAAGGCGGACTGGGCTATTCTCCTCAAACAGGGGCGATCGACTGGGCCCTTCAAGTGGAGCCCATACCCGGAGCCAGCTATCCCCATCCCGTGCAAGAGCTTAAAGTAGATCTCTTTCAAGAGCACAAAAAGGCGTCTGGCTTGCTCAGTACGCTGAAAATGAGCCAGTCTGCCTTGTACATCTTGGCAGCTCAATTTGCACAGGAGCAGGGCCTTGACGATGCCATTGTACTCAGCACAGACAATCGATTGCTTGAAACAAGCCGGGGCAACCTTTTCGTTTTGAAGGAGGCTACCTTGAGCACGGCGCCACTATCTGACGGGGCTTTGCGGGGTGTGATGCGGGAGCAGGTTCTGCGTTTGGCCTCTGGATTTGGCTGGGCCGTTAATGAGGAAGCGTTGAGTCCCTTTGCACTGCTTGAAGCGGATGAAGTGTGGATGACCAATGCGGTGTCTGGCGTTTCAGCCGTAACGGCCTACCGCAAAACGACCTATGGGACCGAACAGGCTACCCGCATGCAAAACGCTTTACGGGCGAGCGCACTCCGTTAATTAAAGGTTGGATTCCGGGGGGCGTTGCTCCAAAACTTAAAGTCCGGGGGTAAATGGCCGCGAAGGCTTTGGTAGAGGTCGTCTTCGGACCCCAAGCAATTCACCATATTCCCCGGAATGACGGCCCAACTGCCTTCTTCGACCTCTCCGTCTAATTGCTGCGCACTCCATCCTGCATAGCCGGCAAAGAAGCGAATGTGCCCTGCCTCCAAGCGCCCAGAGAGAAGTTCTTGGCGCATGGTTTCATACTCGCCACCCCAGTGCAAAAAGCCATCAATGGAATGGGAGCCGGGGATGAGGTCAGGACGGCAGTGAAGAAAAAACAAGGAGTCTTGATCCACAGGGCCTCCAATATGCAGGGGTAGGTCGGGCCAATCGCCTGCTAAGGCTTCTGGGAGTCGGTATTCCGCCGGGTCGTTGAGCACAAATCCCAAGCTTCCGTGGCTATCATGGTCAGCCAATAGTACGACGCCCCGTTGAAAGTTTTCATCCTCCAAAAGGGGGTGAGCCAATAAAACTTGACCACGTTGTATCGAATGCACGGAAGGCTGCGCCATATCTTCTAATTTAGCAAAACGTATGCGATTAGACGACGATCGAAAAGAATATGAGGCTGGAAGCCTTGGGGATTCCATGCTTCATGCGGATCCTTGGGACCTTTTTGGAAGCTGGTTGGCGGAATACCGCGCTACAGGTGCGTCAGATGCAACGGCTTTTGCGCTGAGCACAGCAGCTTCAAATGGGCAACCGGATGCCCGCATTGTCTTGTTGAAAGCTCTTTGGGATGGCGGCTTGGTCTTTTATACCAATTACGATTCAAAGAAAGGCCAAGACCTGGCATCCAACCCGAATGCCCATGCCTTGTTCTTCTGGCCCGCCATGGAACGTCAAATCCGCATTGCTGGATCGGTCGAAAAAGTGGACGCTGCCACCAGCGATGCCTATTTCCATTCCCGCCCAATTGGCAGTCAACGCGGAGCTATTGCTTCTGCGCAGTCCCAGCCCATTTCAGGTCGTCCCGCTTTAGAGCGTCAATTTGATGCGGCTGAAGCTATTCCTGAAGCTGAATTGCAGCGCCCTCCTCATTGGGGCGGCTACGTGCTTCGGGCCGAGCGTATGGAGTTTTGGCAAGGGAGACCGAGCCGAATGCACGACCGAATCGCTTTTACTCACACTGAATCTGGCTGGTCCGCGCTACGCCTCCAGCCCTAGTTACTATGTCCTCTATGACCACGTTTGCCGTTGTAGGATGTGGACGCATTGGAAAGCGTCACATCGAAATGATTAAAAACCTACCGAATGCGGAGCTCGTTGCCGTCTGTGACGTGCTACCAGCCGCTGAATTGGGCTTGACGGGGGAGGTGCCCCTTTACGGAACCTTAGAGGAGCTCTTGGCTGCACATTCCAAGGTGGATGTGGTGGCCATTGCCACGCCCAATGGCTACCATGCCTCCCAAGCCCTCCAGGCCATTCAGGCGGGAGCTCATGTAATCATTGAAAAACCCATGGCCCTGCGTCGCTCCGACGCAGAAAAAGTGCTACACGCAGCCCTTCAAAAGGGGAAGTACGTCTTTGGGGTCATGCAAAACCGCTACAGCCCGCCCAGCGCTTGGCTGAAAGAAGTAGTAGAGAGTGGACGACTTGGAGACATCTACCACGTTCACGTGAACTGTTTCTGGAACCGAGACGAGCGCTACTACCATCCCGGCGACTGGCATGGCACAAAGGCCTTGGACGGCGGGACGTTGTTTACCCAGTTTAGCCACTTCGTAGACATCTTGTACTGGGTCTTTGGGGATGTTGAGCCCACGGCGGTCCAGCTCAACAATTTTAACCACCCAAACAGCATTGAATTTGAAGATTCCGGCATGGTTCACTTCAAGCTCAGCCAAGGGGCTGTGGGATCTTTGAACTATTCAACCAGTGTTTGGGACGCTAACCTGGAGTCAAGCATGACCGTAGTCGGGGAGAAGGGCTCCCTAAAAATTGCGGGCCAGTACATGAACGAAGTAGTGCACTGCCACATCGAGAATTACGAGATGCCCGTATTGCCGCCAAGCAATCCCCCCAACAACTATGGGCCCTACAAAGGGTCAGCAGCGAATCACATCTACGTATATGAGAATGTCATGCGTGTATTGAATGGCGAAGGTCCTATAACCACCAATGCTCTAGAGGGTCTGAAAGTGGTGGATATCATTGAGCGTATCTACGCAAAGGCGAAGTAGCGCGATAGGGGCCTATGGACTCCCATTGGCTTGATCTTGCTTTTCGAGTTTAGCGCAGCCGCGCTAAACGTTTAGAATGAAAAAAGCCGCCCGAATGGGCGGCTTTTGCGTTTAGGGGATTGCGTGAATTAAAGCTTAGCGCCCAATTCGGCACCTGCCTTAAACTTAGCTACTTTCTTAGCGGCGATCTTGATGGTCGCGCCAGTTTGGGGGTTGCGGCCCTCACGTGCACCACGTACAGATACGCTGAAGGTACCAAAGCCTACAAGCGATACTTTATCGCCTGAAGCCAAAGCGCTACCTACATTACCAGTGAAAGAATCAAGAGCTGCTTTAGCTTGTGCTTTTGAAATTCCTGCATCAGCTGCAATAGCGTCGATGAGTTGTGCCTTGTTCATGCTTTTAGGTTTAATGATTAAAAATTTGTTTTTGGTCGATAACAAATATAAACGAATACGCAGTATACACAAGGGTTTGCATCGTTTTTTACCGCTTTAACTCAAATTTTCCACGCATTCTAAAGCCCCGGAGAAAGTCCGAAACATCCATTTTCCGCTTTCCGGGCCATTGGACTTCTTTTAGATTCAGAAGGTTCTCACCTTGAGCGAGATGCACGGAGTCATCTGTTATGATTAATTTAATTGAAAGTCCGTAATCACCTGTATTAGAGAGGTTTACTATTTCAGAACCAAATACCTTGATTCGATCATTTGGCGTCTCTTCTAACGCCAAAGAAGCTCCCGGGTAGCTGTCGCAGGCCCGAATGCGATTATGCATTTGGCGGAGATCAGAAAGACGCTCTAATTCGGTAAAATCAGAAAAAATCTTTGGGGCTAAACGGGGATTTTCAGCCAGAATCTGGGCTTTTGGGGTGCAAGATTCTTGGATTAAGGCCTCCACAGTGCGCACAGCGAGGGTGGAACCGGACACCATAAGGCGTTGGTACAAGGAGGATATGGTCTCATTTGGAGCAATAGCGAGGCTTTCCTGCAAGAGAATGGCTCCTTCGTCGATGCGCTCGTTCAATAAAAACGTAGTAACACCTGTGGCTTCATCCCCGTTGGCAAGGGCCCATTGAATGGGTGCCGCACCGCGGTAATCGGGCAGGAGGGAAGCATGAACATTGAACGTACCCATGGGCGGCATGGCCCAGACTTCTTTGGGGAGCATCCTGAAAGCGACGACCACAAATACGTCTGCGCAAAGGGCCTCAAGCGCTTGCAGAAATTCAGGATCCTTGAGTTTAGAGGGTTTGAGGACGTTTAAACCGAGGTCCCCTGCAGTGTCCGATACATGGCTCGCGCGAAGCGTTTGGCCACGACCCGCTGGCTTATCGGGGGCAGTTACGACACCGACGACCTCCATAGATTCGCACGCTGAAAGGGCATGCAAGGTGCCGCTTGCAAACTCGGGCGTTCCAAAAAAGACAATTCGGGTTAGGCGCATGGGTAGTAGATTCCAGATTCAGCTCGTGACCACAAAGTTCGTTGAATTCCTGTGCGCAAGGCTTCTTGAATGGCCTCTGCGGCGTCAGGTAAGAGGTTTCGCAGCTCGGCAGCGCTTCGCGGAGACTCGTGGAGCAAGGCTAGGATGTGGCCTTGAATGGCCAAACTGCCACGCTTTGCAGGCTGGAGACAGCGGTCGCAACGGCCGCAAGATGGGGCATCCACTTCGCCGAAGTACTGCAACAAGGCTTGCATTCGGCATGCATCGGTGTGTAGAAAGTGGAGCATGGCTTGGGCGCGTTCACCTTTAGCCGTGCGAAGCGCTTGGATTTTTGAACGGGGAATAGGCATTCGGCCTTCTTGAGCGCGAGGAAGCCTCCACGTAATCACGGTTTTGGCCTCTACGTGTTCCCAGCTGAGGAGTCCAGCACGCTGAAGGCCATCGAGCTGTTCGTAGAGATCCGGAATGCTCATATGCAGCTGGTGTGCTGTTTTCTTCGCAGAAAACTTAACGGCTGTGCCAACGTGTTGCTGACGCGCCAAGTGGTACCCAGTCTCTGCCAGCATGGGCAATCCGGACAAGGCCTCCACCAAGGCATGGCCATGGACGTTCAGCGTGTAACGTGCCTGTTCCGCCCAACGATCCTGCAAAAGGAAGAGTCCCTCGCGTTCAAGGGTTCGCAATGCAGTGGTGATCCATGTGCGAGAAACGTCGAGGCGTTCGGCGAGTTGCTCCACATCGACGGCTTGTTTGAGGTCTTTACCGTCGCCGACAGCTATTTGACCCATGCTTCCAAGTAGGTTGTACACCCGGCTTAAATCTTCCCACTGAAGTTCTTCCTCCTGCAAACGCTTGACGTAGACATTTTCTACCCTGCTATCCAGCAAAAAATAGGCGTTTGCGGGCTCGCCATCGCGTCCCGCACGCCCCATCTCTTGGTAGTAGGACTCTGGGGAATCGGGAATGTCCAAGTGAAAAACCTGCCGAACGTTGGGCTGGTCAATTCCCATTCCGAACGCATTCGTAGCCACCATAACGGGCGACTCACCTCGGGCCCAAGCCTGCTGGTTCGCACTGCGCTCATCTAGCGGCATGCCGGCATGGTAGGCTCTCGCCGAAACGCCCTGTTCTTGAAGGCGTTTGGCCCATTGTACGGTTTGACTTCGGCTGCGGGTGTAGAGAATTTGGCGTCCATTATGGGCTTGCAAGAGGTGCAAAAGGGTCGCCTCCCGGTTGGAGGTTGGGTGGACCGAAAGTGCAATGTTTGGTCGGTCAAACGAACGTTGAAATACCGGTGCTTCCCCTAAGTGCAAAATGTCTCGGATATCTGCGAGCACGGCCGCTGTCGCTGAGGCAGTGACGGCCAAACAGGGAACGTCAGGCAGTGCCAATCGGAGCTTTCCAAGCTGGGTATAGCTGGGCCGAAAATCGTGCCCCCACTGACTGGCGCAATGGGCCTCATCGATAGCCAGCAAACGGATAGGCAAGTGAGGCAGGCGTTCCAAGAAGCGTTGGCTCAAGGCCCGTTCGGGCGAAATGTAGAAGAAGGCGAATTCTCCGGCAATGGCACGATCCATCCAGGCATCCCATGTCTTCACGGGCACGTCTCCCGCTAAGGACTGCGCGGCTATGTTTCGGCGTTGCAGATCCGCCACTTGATCTTCCATCAAGGAGATGAGCGGAGAGACTACCACGGTAAGCCCCTCGCGGGCTAAACCTGGGACTTGGTAGCAAAGCGATTTACCGCCGCCCGTGGGGAGAAGGGCGATACCGTTACCGCCGCGGGCAACGTGGTGCACAATTTCGGATTGGCCAGGGCGAAACGAATCGTAGCCCCAAACCTGCTGGAGTAAGGAAGTAAGTGCCTCAGTGGTCACGGAGGTACTGGAGCATAAAGGCTACGCGCTCTTCTACGGTGCCGGGGGGAACTTCAATGAGGGA
>CAXRFY010000023.1:0-2676 GCA_964229925.1 Schleiferiaceae bacterium | reverse complement strand
CTTGCGCCGCGGTGCTGGCCGATGAATGCGAGGGCTTTGGCCTTTTCGCTTTGGAGGAGGGCAGGCTTTTCGAGGCGTTCCTTGAGCCAGGCGGCTAAATCTGCAGGTTGGGCATTTTTGGGAAGCAAGGTTACGGGCGCTGCAGGATGTTGCGCCTCCCAATGCCCTTCTACGGTGGGTCCGCAGACTACGGGTAGGCCATGCGCCAGCGCTTCCAAAATATTGTGCAACCCAGGCCCAAAGGCCCCGCCGACCAGCGCTAAGTCGCCACAGGCATAGAGCGCGGCTAAATCCCCGAGGGTATCTACCAGTAAAACGCGCGCCTCCTCCTTGACGGTGCGGGAGAGGTGCTCAAATTCGGACCAACGAATAGCGGGGACGGGCAAACGCGTAGCAATTTCGGCGGTTCGCGAGATGGCGTGGGGCGCTAGGATGACTTTGAGCTCGGGGAAGCGCAGGAGCAGCGGAAGAAGCAGGTCTTCCTCGGGTTTCCAGGAGCTGCCCAACACGAGTACGGGCCTAAAATCTGTGAAGGCCTCCACCCCGGCGGGGGCTGGGCGCTGCCCGACCTGGTCAAAGCGGCCGTCGCCGGAAATCTGTCCATTGGTATAGCCGGCGCGAGTCCAACGCTCAAGACTTTCGGAGGTTTGGTGAAACACATGGGCTGCCCCTGCCCACATGGGGCGTTCCAAGGGGTTCCAGGCCCAGAGGCGGGTAGCTCGGGGTTTCACCTCGGCAAAAGCCACGGAGTAGGGGGTGCCTGCGCGGCGCAATTCAGAGGTCATCACGGGCCAGAGGTCGTACTTCATGAAGAGGACCTGTTTCGGCTGGGTACGCGCTAAAAACGACCGGACGGCTTTGGGGCGGTCCAAGGGGGCGAAGGCAAAATGCGCGTGTTCCCGTTGTGCGATTTCCGCGCCAGATGTTGAAAAAAAGGTAAGGAGCACCCGCAAGCCCTCTTGCTCCGTCAGTGCCAGAAGGGGCTTCGCCATGAGGTATTCCCCCAGGGAAGCCGCGTGTATCCATAGATCAAAGGGGCCTTCCGGAACAACCTGCTGGCGACGCACGGACAGCATGGCTCGGGCCTTTCGATGCCCCTCTGCAGCGGCGCCTCGAAGGGCTCCCACGTAGAGCGCTCCGGTTAGGGCCTTCATCAGTAGTAGTATCGGATAGCGGATTTTTCTTGAAGCATGGGGAGCACCCAGGTGGTCCGAATTCCCCAGCCCATATCCCATTTGGGTTCTTTTTGGTAGCCGCCCAAGGTGAAGGAATAGCCCCGAACGGCTTCGGTCCAGCCTTGAAAAGCCACCAAGCTCACTTGAAAATGAGGCGCAACCCGGCCCAAATGCATAAAGCCAATCTCCTCGGAGAGGTAGGGTCCGCGCTTGAGCTCGTCCAGGCCCAGCGTGTAGGGTTCGGACAGCATGGGAACGCCCCCGCTGCTTAAGAAGGCCATTTTGTGCTGCATGATGCCACCGTGCAGCTTCCAGTACCAGGTGCTTTTGGCGGAACCTGATTCGGTCAAGGCATAGCGTTGCCCAATGTGCGCACCGAGTTGCCAGCCGCGCATTTCCACGCGCAAATTGCCGTAGCTCCCGTCGTTGGCGAGGATTTCGCCTTCAGGGGTCAGGAGAAAATTCACCACGGAGGCCAAATCCTTCACTTGGCTGCTGTAGAGGGCGCCCGCATCGATTCCCAAGAGCGTCTTGCCATTGAGCAGGCTGTAGCTGGTTTGGACGTCGAGCAATCCGCCGTAGCGCCGGCTCCAAAAACCGCTCGGCTGGTAGCCCCCCAAACCCACCTGAATCAGGCCACCGCGCTGGTCCGCGACGGTGGTAGGGACGGGGGTGGAACGGCGGGGACGCACGACCGTAGTGCTCTGAGCCTGGAGGGATCCAGCCCAAAGACCGAGAAAGGCGATGCATACCAAGGATAAATTGCGCATGTTGCGAAGGTAGAACGCAGAATCCATCCGTGGATTGCGTAGGAAAAGGGGTATTTTTGTGGGAAAGCGACTCCACACCTAGTATGTCCACTCCTTCAAAGCCTTCACAGCCGATTCCCATGGTGGATTTGGCGGGTCAATACGCCAAGATTCAGCCCGAACTCGATGCGGCCCTTTTGGCGGCCGTTCGGGGGGGTGCCTACATTCAAGGCCCCGAAGTCAAGGCCTTTGCGCAGGAGCTGTCGGACTACCTCGGCGGGGCGCATGTCATTCCCTGTGCCAACGGCACGGATGCGTTGCAGCTCGCCCTGATGGCCTTGGACCTCAAGCCTGGGGACGAGGTGATCACCGCCACCTTCACCTATGTGGCTACAGCAGAGGTAATTGCGCTGCTCGGGTTGACGCCGGTGCTGGTGGACGTTCGGCCGGATACCTTCTCCTTGGATCTGGAACAAGTTCAGGCAGCTATTGGACCCAAGACCAAAGCCATTGTTCCTGTCCACCTCTACGGACAAGCGGCCGACATGGAAGATCTGCTCGCGCTTGCCAAGCAGCACGACCTCGCAGTCGTTGAAGACTGCGCTCAAGCCATCGGGGCGGTCTACACCTTTAGCGACGGACGCCAGGCACAGGTGGGTACCCTGGGCACCATAGGCTGCACCAGCTTCTTCCCGTCCAAAAACCTCGGGTGCATGGGCGATGGGGGAGCGGTTTACACCCAGGACGCTGCT
>CAXRFY010000022.1:0-7293 GCA_964229925.1 Schleiferiaceae bacterium | reverse complement strand
CAAGTTCACCGGGTCAAAGGCTTCAATGCCCTCCGCATAAAAAAGCTTGCTGCCGTCGCTGGTCATCAAACCCGTCAGGGCCCCCGTCGCCGAGGCCAGCAGCAAGGGCACCAGCGAACTCAAGGTCAAATCGATGCTGAAGAGCTCCAACGTGAAGATGATGGCCGCGACCGGGGCGCCAAAGATGGACGCGATGGCCCCGGCGGTCGCACAGGAAATCAATAAAATCCGCTGTTTAAAGCCCAAACGCAGCCAGCGCGCCAGGTTGGAGCCGATGGCCGAACCCGTGCCGACCGCGGGGCCCTCCAAACCCACCGATCCCCCAAAGCCCACGGTCACGGCGGACGTCAGGAAAGAGGTGTACATGCGGGAGCGCGGGATGATGCCGCCTTGGCGCGAGATGGCCTCAATGGCGGAGGGGATGCCCTCGCCGGCGCGCAGCTTGAAGACACGGACCAGCGCAACGGTGAGCAGGATGCCGATGAGCGGGAAGGCGAAGTAGTAGAGTTGGTAGTAGTCTTCGAAGCGTTCGGACCGAATCCACGCCTGAATCGCATGCGTCGAGTTTTTCAAGACGACCGCCACCAGGCCGGAAACCAAGCCGGTCAGGATGCTCAGAACAAAAATGAAGTGCTGCATGGGAAGATGCTGGGCCCGCCAAATCAGAACGCGTCTGATCCAGAGTTGCAGCCGATGCTTCACGTGCAGCGAGGGCTTCATGCAGGCTGAACCGGGGTGATGCCCAAGGAGAGTTCCGTCAGCTGGGCGGGGTTGATGTGCGAGGGCGCATCAATCATCACGTCGCGGCCGGCGTTGTTTTTGGGGAAGGCGATGTAGTCCCGGATGACCTCGTCGCCGCCCATCAAGGCCACCAAACGGTCAAAGCCGAAGGCAATGCCGCCGTGGGGAGGAGCGCCGTATTCAAAGGCATTCATCAAGAAGCCAAACTGCTCCAGAGCCTCTTCTTTACTGAAGCCGAGCAGGTCAAACATGCGCTGCTGCAGGGCGCGGTCGTGGATACGGATGGAGCCGCCGCCAATTTCGTTGCCGTTGAGGACCAAGTCGTAGGCGTTGGCGCGCACGGCACCTGGATCGCTGTCGATCAAGGGGATGTCTTCGGGCTTGGGGCTTGTGAAGGGGTGGTGCATGGCGAACCAGCGGCCGGATTCTTCGTCCCATTCAAGCAAGGGGAAGTCCAGCACCCACAGCGGGGCAAAGACGTCCGGCTTGCGAAGGCCTAATTCTTGGGCCAAATGCATGCGCAGTTCGCTCAAGGCCTTTCGGGTCTTGGTTGCGTTGCCCGCGAGGACCAGCACCAAATCGCCGGCCTTGGCGTCGAAGGCCTCTGCCCAGCCGGCCAAGGCGGCTTCGTCAAAGAACTTGTTCACGCTGGAAGACAGCTGGCCTTGTTCGTCCACCTTCATCCAGATGAGGCCGGACATGCCCAGCTGAGGGCGCTTGACGTAGTCGGTAAGGGCGTCGAGCTGTTTGCGGGTGTAGCCCGCGCAGCCATCGACCTTGATGCCCACGACCAATTCCGCGTGGTCAAACACAGGGAATCCGCTGCCTTGGACGCGGTCGTTGAGTTCGACGAAGGTCATGCCAAAGCGAATGTCCGGCTTGTCGTTGCCGTAGAGGCGCATGGCGTCGTCGTAGGTCATGCGGGGGATGTCGCCCACTTCCAGGCCGTGCACATCGCGGATGACGTGCTTGAGCAGGCCTTCAAACGTCTGGAGGATGTCTTCCTGTTCGACAAAGGCCATCTCGCAGTCGATTTGGGTGAATTCGGGCTGGCGGTCGGCGCGCAAGTCTTCATCGCGGAAGCAGCGCACAATCTGGTAGTAGCGGTCCATGCCGGCGACCATAAGCAGCTGCTTGAAGGTCTGGGGCGACTGGGGCAGCGCGTAAAACTGGCCGTGGTGCACGCGGGAGGGCACGACAAAGTCGCGGGCGCCTTCTGGGGTGCTTTTGATCAGGAAGGGGGTCTCCACATCGGCGAAGCCCAGGTCGTTTAAGTAGGTCCGAACCGACATGTTGATGCGGTTGCGGAGCAATAATTTTTCACGGACCGGCGCGCGGCGGATGTCCAAGTAGCGGTACTTCATGCGGAGCTCTTCGCCGCCGTCCGTTTCCGCTTCAATCGTGAAGGGAGGGGTTTTGGCGCCGTTGAGGACCTTGAATTCGGTCACCCAAATCTCCACCTCGCCCGTTGGTAAGTTGGGGTTTTTGTTCTCGCGTTCCACCACTTTGCCCGTGGCCTGCACCACAAATTCACGCTGAGCGCTGCGTGCCAGCTCCAACATGGCGGGATCGACGCCCTCGTTGAAAGCGAGCTGCGTCAGGCCATAGCGGTCGCGCAAATCGATGAAGGACATGCCTCCAAAGTCGCGTCGGCGCTGGACCCAGCCGCTAAGGGTGACGGTTTGACCCGCATGAGAAAGGCGCAGTTCGCCGCAAGTGTGTGTACGGTACATGGTCGTGAAATGAAGTGCAAAGGTAAAAAAGCCGGTGGGGCTACGTAGTTTTATCCCCATGGAGTTTGACGACGTTTATTTCATGCGCCAAGCCATCCGCGAAGCCCTCAAAGCCTACGAGGCCGATGAGGTGCCTGTGGGGGCTATTGTGGTGAGCAACAACCAGATCATCGCGCGCGGCCACAACCTCACGGAGCAGCTTCACGACGTCACGGCCCACGCCGAAATGCAAGCCATCACCGCCGCCTCCCACTACCTGGGCGCCAAATACCTCCCCGACTGCACCCTCTACGTCACGCTCGAACCCTGCAGCATGTGCGCCGGCGCGCTCTTTTGGTCCCAAATTGGCCGCATCGTCTACGGGGCCAGCGACGAAAAGCGCGGCTTCCGAACCATGGGCGGTCAGTTTCACCCCAAAACGCAGGTCACCACCGGCATTGAGGCGGAGGTCTGCGGCGACTTGATGACGGAATTCTTCCGAGCCAAGCGAAAAAAATAGCCCCCCTACCGCCAACTTGGCACAGCTTTTGGAATCTTCCTAGCGACGAACTCTGCGTTTAGATTCGTTCGTAAGTTTAGGTTGGGGAGGGCCGTCGGGGGACGGCCCTTTCTTATTTAGCTTCGCCCTATGAAGTTGCACACACTCAACACCGGGTATTTCAAATTAGATGGCGGCGCCATGTTTGGGGTCGTTCCCAAGCAGCTCTGGCAGCGCACCAATCCCGCAGATGACAACAACCTCTGCACGTGGGCCATGCGCTCCCTTCTGATCGAGGACGGCGACCACCTCATCTTGGTGGATACCGGCATAGGCAACAAGCAGGACGACAAGTTCTTCAGCCACTACCACCTGCATGGGACGGATTCATTGGACGGGAATTTGAAGGCGCTCGGCTTTCAGCGCAGCGACATCACGGACGTCTTTTTGACCCACATGCACTTTGACCACGTGGGCGGGGCCGTTGAACGCACCGAACAGGGCTTGCGTCCCGCGTTTTCGCAGGCGACGTATTGGACGAACGAGCGTCATTGGACGTGGGCTACCGAGCCGAATGCACGCGAAAAAGCCTCCTTCCTCGCCGAAAACATCCTTCCCCTCCAAGAGAGCGGCCAACTCGCCTTCATCGATGCCCCCGAAGGCCAGCAGCGCATCAGCACCCCCTTGGGCTTTGACGCCTTTGTGGTCAACGGCCACACGGATGCCCAAATGTGCCCCATCCTGGACTACCGCGGCGAACAGGTCGTCTTCATGGCCGACCTTCTGCCCTCCGTGGGCCACATCCCCTTGCCCTATGTCATGGGCTACGACACCCGCCCTTTGGTCACCTTGGGCGAAAAGAAGGCCATTCTCACGGAAGCGGCGCAGGCCGGCTACCGTTTATTTTTGGAACACGACCCCGAAAACGAAACCTGCACCCTCGAACTCACCGAAAAAGGCCCCCGCTTGGCCCATACTCGCCCCTTAAACGACTGATCCCCGCATGAAGCACTTCCTCGTCGCCCTTTTGGCCCTGTGTAGCTTTCCGAGTCTCGCCCAATACTGGCAGCAAGCCGTCGACTACCACATCCAGGTGGATTTGGACGACAAAAAGCACCAGCTCGCTGGAGACCTCAGCCTGACGTACACCAACAACAGCCCCGACGACCTGCACGAGGTCTTCATTCACCTCTATTGGAACGCCTTCCAGCCCGGAAGTATGTTGTCCAACATGGCCAACATCCCCACCAAATTCCCCGACCGCGCCATAGGCGACAAGGTGGAGAACTACGCCCCAGACGAGTACGGCGAGCAGATCATCCAAACCTTAACCCTGAACGGCGAAGCCCTCTCCTTCACGGTGGACCAGACCATCCTGCATGCCAAACTCCCCACACGCATTGCCCCAGGCCAAACGGTCACCTTCCACATGACCTACACCACGCGCATCCCCAAATTGGTCGAGCGCGCCGGTCGTGACAACCCCGAAGACATCGCCTACAGCTTCACCCAGTGGTACCCCAAAATGGTCGTCTACGACACCGACGGCTGGCACCCTGACATCTACGTGGCGCGCGAGTTTTATGGCGACTTTGGCACCTTCCAGGTGGATATTACGGCCCCCGCGAGCTACATGATTGGCGGTTCAGGCGTCCTCCAAAACCCCGACGAAATTGGCCACGGCTATTCGGCCACGCCCGTGAAGTTCAAAAAGAAAGACCGCATCACCTGGCGCTTCAAAGCCGAGAAGGTGCACGACTTCGCCTGGGTCGCCGACAAAGAACTGCAGCACGACATCCGCGTCACGGCATCCGGCCTGCCCATTCACTTCTTCTACCAAAGCGATAGCGCTTCCAGCAAGTACATGTCGACCGAAAAGCTACAAGCCGATGTGGAGGCCTACTTCGCCTTTATGCACGACCATTTTGGCAGCTACGACTGGCCCCAATTCAGCGTCGTACAGGGCGGAGAGGGCGCCATGGAATACCCCATGGCTACGTTGTTGCAGGTTCACGGCAGCTACGACGGCTTGCTCGGCACCATCATCCACGAGGCCTCCCATATGTGGTTTTACGGCATGCTTGGCACTGACGAGCAGCGCTACTACTGGATGGATGAGGGCTTTACCAGCTTTGCGGAGGACGAGGCGATGAATGTCGTTTCGGGTAAGAACTTCCCGAATGCCCACCTCGGCTACCTCGGCCGCTACGGACGCGTCGCCCACGAAGACTGGATGGAGCCCGCCAGCACCCTCGCCAACTATTTCGACGGCAAATTCCCCTACCAAATGGCCGCCTACATGAAAGGCTCTCTCTTCCTCGTGCAGCTTCGAGGCATCGTCGGTGAGAAGGCCTTTTGGTCCACCATGAAGCGCTACAAAAACGAGTGGGCCTTCAAGCATCCGCGCCCCGAAAATTTCCTGCGCATCGCCGAACAAGAATCCGGCATGGTGCTCGACTGGTACATGAACCAGTGGATTGAAACCAATAAGGTGCCCGACGTCGCCGTCGACAGCGTCTACACGACCGGTGGCAATTTGGCCAACATTCAATTGTCCCGAAAGGGCTCCCTTGCCCTCCCCGTGGACGTCGATGTGGTCCTCAAAAACAAAACCACGCTCCATTACACCGTGCCCTTGGCCGCCATGTTTGGCGCTAAGCCCGACAAAGCCGTCGTGGGCCCCTGGAACTACACCCAAAAAACCTTCACCTTCCAAGTAGACGTGCCCGCCGATCAAATCGAGCGCGTGGTCGTCGACCCCGAGCGTTGGACCGCCGACGCGAACCGGGAGGACAATGTGTGGGAGTAGCGCCGGAGGCGCCTTTGGCGCGTTTGGGGGCTAGGGGGCTCAGGCTTTGCCTTCGCGCTAGGGAGCTAGGGAGCACGCGCTTCGCGCTGTGGCTCTTGCCCTTAAACGCTTAATCTCTTTTACCCTTTAACCGGGTGGTAGACCTTCGCCGCGCGCCGGGACTTTCCGTGTAATTGCCAAACCAGCAAACGCGCGCAGCGCACCCTTAAACCCTTTCACCCTTTAACCAAGAGAACTCCCGAACTCCCAAACTCCCGAACCCCCAGGCCCTACCGTCGCTTCTTCTTCGGTGTCGTCTTTGGGCCTTTGGCTTTGAAGGATTTGGGTCCTCGACCGCTTGAGCTTTTGGAGCCTCCGCGAGAATCGCTGCGGGAATCACCCCGTGAACTTCCGCCTCGTGAACTTCCGCCGCGGGAGCCTCCGCTGCGCGATCCACCGGACGACCAGCGCTCGCCGGATTCGGTAGGACGGGTGTCGGAGAAACGGCCTCGGGTGCTCGAAGAAGAACGCCCAAAGGCGCCGGCAGAACCACCTTCGGCCACGCCAAAGTCGATGGTTTTTTTGAGGACGTCCACCTGCTTGACGACGATGCGGATGGGGTCGCCGAGGGATCGAATTCGGCCTGTTCGGTCGCCGACAATGCGGAATTTATCGTCCTCCACGTAGTAGTAATCGTCGGTGAACTCGCGCAGGCGCACGAGGCCTTCGCAGCCCATGTGGGGAAGCTCGACAAAGACGCCCCAGTCGGTGACGCCGGAGATGATGCCGTCAAATTCTTCGCCCAGGTATTTTTCCATGTACTTGGCTTGCATGTACTTGATGGAGGAGCGTTCGGCTTCGGAGGCGTTTTGTTCGCGCGAGGAGGAATGCTCGCAGAGCTCCTCAAAGACGGCCGCGGACGGGTTCTTTTCGTTGTCCAAGAAGCCCTGGAGGAGGCGGTGCACCATCATGTCGGGGTAGCGACGGATGGGGGAGGTGAAGTGCGTGTAGTCGTCAAAGGCGAGGCCGTAGTGCCCGATGTTTTGGGTGCTGTAGACGGCTTTGGCCATGGTGCGGACCGTGAGGGTCTCGAGCATGTTGGCTTCGGGGGTGCCTTTTACGCGGGAGAGGAGGTCGTTGATGGACTTTCGGACCGCTTGCGTGCCCTGCGTAGCGAGCGCATAGCCCAAGGGACGCACGAAGAGGGAGAGCGTCTCCAGCTTGGTGGGATCGGGCTGGTCGTGAATGCGGTAGACCATGGTACGCGTGCTGCGCTTGCCGTCGCCCTGGCGGCCTACGTAATGGGCCACGTGCTTGTTGGCCAGCAGCATGAACTCTTCGATCAGTTTGTTGCTGTCACCGGCTTGCTTGAGGTAGGCGCCGATGGGTTCGTTGTTGGCGTCCAGGCGGAATTTCACTTCCGCGCGGTCAAAGGCAATGGCACCGGCCTTCATGCGTCCTTTGCGCAGGGCTTGGGCCATGCGGTTCATGGTGAGGAGTTCGGCGCTGAGGGGGTCCGCTTCGCCATCGAGCACGGCTTGGGCCTCTTCGTA
>CAXRFY010000021.1:0-6632 GCA_964229925.1 Schleiferiaceae bacterium | reverse complement strand
TTGGACCTATGAGGTGATTTCGCCCGATGCGCCCGATGGGGTCACGTTCCCGAACATGTTCAGCCCGAACGGCGACGGCCTCAACGATCTCTACCGCCTCAATCAAGCCGCCGCCAGTTCACTTGCCGATCTCAACCTCATTATTTACGACCGCTGGGGCCAAAAAGTCTTTGCCACCATCGATCCTGCCTTCGCCTGGGACGGCCGATTCCGAAACCGTCTCTTGCTCGATGGGGTGTACTTTTACGTCGCTCAATGGACCACACAATGTGGCACCGCAGATGAGGCCTACGGAAGCATCACGCTCAACAAAACGCATCAATGACCGCAAAAGTCTACCACAACCCCCGCTGCGGAAAAAGCCGCGAATCCCTCGCTTGGTTAGAAGCCAAAAACATCGCCTACGAAGTCGTGAATTACATGGCGGAGCCCTTGACGTATGAGGATTTGGATTCAGTCCTTCAAGTGCTCAATGTGGACCCTATGGAGGTGATTCGCACCAACGAGCCCGAATGGAAAGAGCATTTTGCCGGCAGCGAACTGGAAGACGAGGAACTCATTTACGCCATGATTGAGTACCCCAAACTCATGCAGCGCCCTATTGTGGTGATTGGGGACAAAGCCGTTGTCGCGCGTCCCGCAGATCGGATTGCGGAGATCGTTGGCTAGAGAGCGCCGGCGGCGCGCTTGAGGGCTAGAGAGCACGCGCTTCGCGCTGTGGCCTGAGGGCTAGAGAGCACGCGCTTCGCGCTGTGGCTAGAGGACTAGAGAGCACGCGCTTCGCGCTGTGGTTAGAGGGCTAGGAAATCTGGTAAAAGAGTTGAAGGGTTAAAGGGCACGCCCTATGACCAGCCAACCAATAAACGAACTAGCCAACAAACGAGCAAACGAACGAACAATCGCGCCCACGGCGCGAAACACCCTTAAACCCTTAAACCCTTAATCCCTTGTACCCTCAGCACATATCCTCTGGCTTCACCCATGCGTCAAATTCGGCATCGGTGAGGTAGCCCAATTTCAGGGCGGCTTCGCGCAAGGTGCTGCCATCGGCGTGGGCCGTTTTGGCAATTTTAGCGGCCTTGTCGTAGCCAATGTGGGTGTTTAGGGCGGTGACCAACATCAAGCTGTTTTCCAAGTGGCGCTTGATGACCGGCTTGTTGGGCTCGATGCCTACGGCACACTTATCGGCGAAACTGACACAGGCGTCCCCGATGAGGCGAGCGCTTTGGAGGACGTTGGCGGCGATAACGGGCTTGAAGACGTTGAGTTCAAAGTGGCCGGTTGCACCGCCGATGCTCACGGCTACGTCGTTGCCCATGACTTGGGCGGCGACCATGGTAAGAGCTTCGGGCTGGGTGGGGTTCACCTTGCCAGGCATGATGGAGGAGCCGGGCTCGTTGTCGGGAATGATGATTTCGCCAATGCCGGAACGGGGACCGCTGCTGAGCATGCGAATGTCATTGCCAATTTTCATGAGCGAAACGGCGACGCGCTTGAGGGCGCCAGAGAGTTCGACCATGGCGTCGTGGGCAGCGAGGGCTTCAAACTTGTTGGGAGCCGAAACGAAGGGCTGGCCGGTGAGTTCGGCGATTTTGGCGGCCACGTGTTCCGAGTAGCCTTTGGGCGTGTTGAGGCCGGTGCCAACGGCGGTTCCGCCGAGGGCGAGTTCGGCCACCATGCCTAGAGCGTTTTCGATGGCCCGGATGCCGTTGTCGAGTTGTTGGACGTAGCCGGAAAATTCTTGGCCCAAGGTGAGGGGGGTGGCGTCCATGAAGTGCGTTCGGCCCGTTTTGACGATGTCTTTAAACGCTTCACTTTTTGCAGCGAGAACGGAGCGCAAATGCTTCATACCGGGAAGCGTCACGTTGACGACCTGGAGGTAAGCCGCAATGTGCATCGCGGTGGGGAAGGTGTCGTTGGACGACTGCGACTTGTTGACGTCGTCGTTGGGGTGCAGGACCTTGTTGGCGTCGGTGAGCGCACCTCCTTGAAGGACATGGCCACGGTAGGCAATCACCTCGTTGCAGTTCATGTTGCTCTGCGTGCCCGAACCGGTCTGCCAAATCACCAGAGGGAATTGGTCGTCCAGTTGGCCGGCGATGATTTCGTCGCAGACGTTGGCAATGAGCTGCGCTTTTTCGGGGGAAAGGACGCCGAGGTCGGCATTGGTCAGGGCTGCGGCCTTCTTCAAGTAGCCAAATGCATGAATGATTTCCTTGGGCATGCTGCCTTCGGGGCCAATCTTGAAGTTGTTGCGTGAACGCTCCGTTTGGGCGCCCCAGTAGGCTTCGGCGGGTACGTGGACCTCGCCCATCGTGTCTCTTTCTATGCGTGTGCTCATAAATGCAAAGGTAGGGTGCAAGGCAAGCGAAGTTGAATGTATCTTTGTCACAAATTCAAAACGTACACCATGAAATTCGTTGGTTTCCTTATCGCCTTGTTGATCATCTTGACTGGTTTTAGCATGCTGCTCTTCTTGGGCTTGTTTGTAGGCTATTGGTTGACTTTGATCGGCTTGGAGCGTGTGGCTCCCAAGTTTGTGTACAAGTTGATTGGACATACGGAAGAGGCTTAAGGGCCAATTCTTCTAGCAACCAAAAAACCGCGCTGAAAGGCGCGGTTTTTTTATGCGTTAACGTTTAGAAACGTTTGAGCATTGCGATTGAAAGCCAGCTAGTTAGACGTGCTTTTCGCCTAGTTTGAGTTTTACTTCCGTGACGTACTGTTTGATGTCCTGCTCCTTGTCGCGCGGGCAAATGAGGAGGCGGTCTTCCGATTGGATGACGATGTAGCCCTCTAAACCGTCCAAAACGGCTACGACATGAGCGGGAACTGAAATGATGTTGTCCTTAGCGTCGAAGAGGAGCACATTTGGGGTGGCGCCCGTGTTGCCTTGGGCGTCCTCTTTGCGTTGCTCGTGGACGGCACCCCAGGAACCGAGGTCGCTCCAGCCAAATTCGGCGGGCAAAACGTAGACTTGGGGGGCTTTTTCCAGGATGCCGTAATCGATGGATTCATTCGGGCACTGGGGGTAGGTCTGCTCGATGAAGGCGCTTTCGGACGGGGTGTTCAAGCTTTCCCAACCCACGTTGAAGGCCTCGTAAACCTCGGGCATGAGACGCTCGTAGGCGCTCAGGATGGCATTGGCGTTCCAAATGAAGATGCCCGCATTCCACAAAAACTCACCGGTGGCCAAAAACGACTCCGCCAGCTCGCGGTTGGGCTTCTCTGTAAAGGTCTTAACGGGCCGAATTTCTTCCGATCCCTCAAAAAATTCAGGCTTAAACTGGATGTAGCCATAGCCCGTTTCAGGTCGGTGCGGCGTAATGCCCAGGGTGAGCAAGATGTTGTTGCTAGCCGTGGCCTGCAGGCCCAAACGGATAATGCGCTCAAACTCGTCTTCCTTCGTGACCAAATGGTCAGCCGGTGTAATGACAATGTTGGCTAAGGGATCGCGCTTCTTCAGCTTAAAGGCGGCGTAGGCCACGCAGGGAGCTGTGTTGCGGCGGGCCGGCTCGGCGATGATGTTGGCCGCTGGCAATTTGGGCAGCTGTGCCATGCATTGGTCTGCGTAGTCCGCGTGCGTGACGATGTAAATATTTTCGGTGGGAACGATGCGCGACATTCGGCGGTAGGTCTGCTGAAGCAAACTTTCACCGGTGCCTAAAATGTCCAAAAACTGCTTGGGCTTTTGGGCGGTGCTTGTAGGCCAGAAGCGACTTCCGACGCCTCCTGCCATGATGACAGCGTAGGTATGTTCCATATCTCCTCGGGAGCTTAGGGGGCAAAGGTAAAAAATGCAGGGGGGTCGTACCTTTGCGCTTTGGTTATTTCTATGAAAAACATTGTACTGTTTGGCCCTCCAGGGGCTGGTAAGGGCACCCAGAGTGCTTTTTTGGTGGAGAAATTTGGCTTTGTGCACCTCAGCACGGGCGATATTTTCCGCTACAACATTAAGAACCAGACCGAATTGGGCACCCTCGCCAAGTCCTATATGGACCAAGGCCAGCTGGTTCCAGACAGTGTGACTATTGATATGTTGAAGTCCGAATGGAGCAAGTACCCCGACGCGGTGGGCTTCCTCTTTGACGGTTTCCCCCGTACGCAAGCTCAGGCACAGGCCTTGGACGAGATCCTTGCCGAAGCCGGTCAGTCCATTGCGGCCATGATTGGATTGGAGGTTCCCGAGGCGGAATTGGTCGCCCGCTTGCTCGAGCGTGGCAAGACCTCTGGCCGACCCGACGACGCCAATCCCGAAGTCATTGGGCAGCGCATCGCTGTATACCACAAAGAAACGGCTCCTGTTCAAGGCTACTACGAGGCGCAAGGAAAGTACATGGCTTTGTCCGGCGTGGGAAGCGTGGAGCGTATTACGGCTTCGCTGTCGGAGAAAATTCAAGCCCTGTAAGCGTGGCGGACAACAACTTCATCGATTACGTCAAAATTTTCTGTGCCTCCGGTAAGGGCGGCGCGGGAAGTGCGCATTTCTACCGAGCGCGTGGCATCCCCAAAGGGGGTCCCGACGGGGGCGATGGAGGGCGCGGCGGCCACATCATTTTGGAAGGCAACGACCAAATGTGGACGCTCTTGCACTTGAAATACCGCAAGCACATCAAAGCATCGATTGGCGGCGGCGGAAGCCGAAACGATCGCCACGGGGCGGACGGCGAGGACATCGTACTCCAGGTGCCTTTGGGTACCGTGGCCAAAGATGCGGAGTCCGGTGAAGTGCTCTTCGAAATCACCGAAAACGGCCAAAAAACCATCCTGCTCCCTGGCGGGCGAGGCGGCCTGGGCAATACCCACTTTAAAAGCCCCACGAACCAAGCGCCCACCTACGCTCAGCCCGGCGAAGACGGCCAAGAGGGCTGGTTCATTTTGGAGCTGAAAGTCCTTGCGGACGTAGGTTTGGTCGGCTTCCCCAACGCCGGCAAGTCCACCTTGCTCAGCGTCGTATCTGCGGCCAAGCCGGAGATTGCGGATTACCCCTTCACGACCCTGGTGCCCAATTTGGGAGTGGTGCAGCACCGCGGGTACAACTCCTTCATCATCGCGGACATTCCGGGCATCATTGAAGGCGCCAGCGAAGGCAAGGGCTTGGGCCACCGCTTCTTGCGCCACATCGAGCGCAACTCCATGCTCCTCTTCTTGGTGCCGGCTGATTCGGACGATCACGCCAAGGAATACGGCATCTTGCTGAGTGAGCTCGAAAAGTACAACCCCGACTTGGTAGGGAAGCAGCGTTTGCTGGCCATTTCCAAGGCGGACATCTTGGACGACGAACTCAAGGAGGAGATTGCGGCCACCCTACCTAAGGACGTGCCGCACATGTTCTTCAGTTCGGTTTCTGGGGAGCACCTTCAAGAACTTAAAGACGCGCTTTGGGCTTCGTTGAATCCCTGATTGAACTGGATCAAGCCGCCTTCTTGGCCTTGACCCACTGGGGGCCCGAATGGGTCGACCAGGTCTTCCGCGCCATCACCGCCCATGTGGGCACCTACCTCCTCCTCGCAGCTTTTGTGCTATGGGGCTTCAAGCGCTTAGCCGTTCACGAGGCCATCTTGCTTGGGGCCTTGCTCATCGCCTCCATTTCTGTGAGCGATTGGCTCTCGGTACACGCGTTTAAAGACGTTTTTGAACGCTTGCGTCCCTGCCACGATGCGGTACTGTCCGAACGCTTCACCCTGGCTGCCCTCCGCTGCGGCGGGTCCTATGGCTTTGTATCCTCGCATGCAGCCACTGTTTGGGCCGCCTGGGCGGTGGTGCGCGCGGCCCAGCCGGCGCGCTGGATCCTCCTCGTGGCCACGCTCTGGGCCCTCTTGGTTTCCTACAGCCGCATCTACCTCGGGGTGCATTATCCCGGCGACGTTTTGGGCGGGATGGTCTTGGGCATCACGGTGGCCCATCTGCTGATGGCCTGGCGCAAATCCCCTACCTTCCCCGCATGATACAGGCAGCACTATGGGTATTTCTGGGCGGAGGTCTGGGCTCGGTAGCTCGATGGGGCTTTGGACAGGTAAGCAAAGGGCTCTGGAGTAGCCCTTGGGCGGCAGTCCTAGGGACATTAAGCGCCAACTTTGTGGCCTGCCTACTCCTCGGCTACGTACTCGCCAAACAGCCCCAAGAACGCCAGTTATGGTTCTGGGCGGTGGGCTTTTGCGGCGGCTTCTCCACGTTTTCCACATTCTCCAACGAAGTGCTCACGTGGTTGCGGGCCGGAGACTACGCCTGGGCCCTGGGCTATGTGGCGGTCTCTATGCTCGGTGGGCTGCTGGGGCTCCTCCTAGGCACGCGCTGGACCTAAGCTGCTCGGAAGCAGGAGCGCAACCAACTTTTAAAATCCTAAAATTTACCGGTAGAGCAGGACGGTGCCCGTGTATTCCACGGGGGAATCGCCAAAGTCCACAATGAACAGATGCCAGGCGTAGACGTCCTGGGGACTTTCCGCACCGGTGTTGTGGATGAGGCCGTTCCATTCGGCGTGCGCGTCGTTGCTTTCAAAAACGACCTGTCCCCAGCGGTTGGTGATGACCAGGCGGTATTCGTTGAAGCCCGTCACAAAGGGGCGGACGGAGTCGTTTCGGCCGTCTCCGGTGGGGGTGCAGGCGGAAGGCGTCCAACTGGTGAGGCCG
>CAXRFY010000020.1:0-6016 GCA_964229925.1 Schleiferiaceae bacterium | reverse complement strand
AAATTGACGCGCGCCTTCTCCTACGAGCATGACGTGCGGTGTCTTTTCCATCACGGCCCGAGCGAGCGAACTCACATGCACCACATTTTCCACCGCGGCCACCGAACCAATGTTTCCCAAGTGATCCATACAGCACGAATCGAGGGTCACAAAGCCGTCGCGGTCAGGTCGCCCGCCCAAGCCCACCGAACGCTCCTTGGGATCCGCCTCACAGAGCTTCACCCCGGCTTCCGTGGCATCCAGGGCCGATCCCCCGGCGGTTAAAACTTTCATGGCTTCCGCCGTGGTTTCCAAACCAAAGCGCCACGTAGCGATGGAAACCGGCTCCACCGGCTCGTAGTTTTTCGAACGCGTCGCTGCGCGCAGCTTAGGAGGCAACAAGGCGGTCAGCGCTGCTCCACCGCTGACGAGCCTGAGAAAATCACTGCGCTTCATCCCCGGCGGCTTTATCAAATTCATAGGGCGCATAGTTCCAACCCAGGGCCTTCAGGCGCTGGACATGGTAGTCCATGGCTTCCCGGAAGGCAGCATCTTCGCCCGGGCGCTTGGCCCCAAGCCATAAGACTTCGGACAGAGCGGAAGCGCGTGGCTGAACCATGTGTTCGACGTGGCTGGAGGTTTCCATGTATTCGGTCCAAACATTGGCTTGAGCGCCCAAAATGTAGCTGTGGTATTCCTCAGGGACGCCTTCAACCGGATTAAACGCATAGACATCGGCCAGAGCATTAAATCCGCCAATGGCTACAGGCTCTGCATCAGGATTAAACTGGTAGTGGTCAAAGTACAAGGGCTTGCCCGGAGTCATCACCACGTTGTGCTCCATGGAGGCCGCTTGAATACCCCCAGCAACACCTCGCCAAGACATCACCGCCGCATTGGGCGCCAATCCGCCTTCGAGGATTTCGTCCCAACCAATGATATTTCGGCCATGTGCATTGAGGTAGCATTCCATACGAGTGATGAAGTGCGACTGCAGTTCATGCTCATCTTTGAGGGAGTTCCGCTCCATTTCCAGCTGGCACTTGGAACAGGTCTCCCAGCGGGTCTTGGGGCATTCATCGCCCCCAATGTGAATCAAGGGCGAGGGGAAGATGTCCATGATCTCATCCAACACCCCTTCCAAAAAGGTGTAGACCTCCGGATTCCCAGCACAGTATACATCGTCAAAGACCCCCCATCCGTGTGCGACCTCAAAGGGACCACCGGTGCAGGACAGCTCAGGGTACGCCGCCAAGGCGGCCAACGAATGGCCGGGCATTTCAATTTCCGGAATAACGGTAATGCCGCGTTTCGCCGCATAGTCCACGATGTGGCGCGCCTCTTCCTGCGTGTAAAAGCCCCCGTGGCGGGTGCTGTCAAAGCGCTGCTCGCTGTAGGCACCGGTTTGCGACGCCGAACGCCAAGCCCCCACCTCCGTCAGCTTGGGGTATTTCTTGATTTCAATCCGCCAGCCTTGGTCTTCCGTCAAATGCCAATGAAAGCGGTTGAACTTGTGCAAGGCCAAGTTGTCGATGTACTTCTCGATAAATTCAATCGGCATGAAGTGGCGGCAAACGTCCAAATGCATACCGCGGTAGGCATAGCGGGGCTGGTCTTCAATATGCACAGGTGCCATCTCAAAGCCTAATCGAAGGACAGCCCCTCTTTCTGTGGGCCAATGCTCCACGGGAACCAGCTGCATCAGGGTCGCAAGCGAGCTGTAGCGTCCCGCATCGCTGTCCGTCCGAACTACAATGGAATCCGCATACACGTCCAAGCTGTATGCTCCCTCCGCGCCTTGGCCGCCATGAAAATCCTCCGGAGAAAAGCCCCCACGAAAAACAATTGGAAAGCCATCTTCCGCTTGTGGCCAAGCCTCCGTTAACGCAAAGTCAGCGGTCTCCAAATTCACAAAATGAACGGGCCGATCTATACTGGCTGCAGGTTGCCCCTCTTGCACTTCCATGAGGAGCGGCTGAGGAATTAAGCTCAACGGGCGAACGGATGGGGTAATGGGTGCCGACTGGCAAGCCACTAGGGCGGCCAAAGGGATGAAACCAAAGAAATTCTTCATGCGTACATAGGCTTTCCCCTAAGGTACGCAGGTTGGAGGCTCTTTGATTTAGAAGGTATAGCGAATAGCCGTTTGGACGTTTCGCCCTGGCGCATTGATGCCGCTGGCGAAGGTTCGGTACTGGGTATCCAGAATGTTGTAAATCCCTACTTGGACCGATACGCCTTTCTTTCCAGCATACCCTAAAGAGCTATTCCACGTAATCCATGCAGGCATACCCTCAGGCGTGGCGTACTGCTCATTGTCTTCTCCGTTCAACTGGTATTTTTCAATGTGCTTCCAGCCATTCCCGAGTCCATAGAAGTCAAATGTCCATTTGTTGTGTTGCCAATTCAAGGCCAACTTGCCAGACACAGGCGGAATATGGTCCAAATTCCCTTCCATCGGATAGCCCAACATGCCTTGGGTTCCCTGCAGAATTCCCTGCATGGTCCACGGCCCGCCTAAAACAACATTTCCTTTAACAGAATAGCCCATGATGACAGCACGCTGCACGTTTTGTTGGGCATAAACACCGGCCATACTTCCATCGTAGAAGACGGAATCCGCTCCATTCAGCCGGAAGGGCTGCACCATCAACGCATCTGTCAGTGAGGTCGTGTAGAGATTCCATTCGATGCTGTGCCCCGCTTTGAAAAGGCGAATGTTACCCAGCTCAAGGGTAAAGGCCTGTTCGGGTCGAAGGTTAGGATTGGGGACAAGCAACATGCCGGGGGCCGTCTCAAACACCTTTGAGAGGTCGTCAATGTTGGGCACCCGATAGGCCGTTGAAACAGCCACCGAGTACTTGTTTCCCTCTGTGGGGGTGTAAATGACGCCGATACTTCCGGACGCTACAGGCATGCGCTGGTAGATGTAGTCGTATGGGAATGGAAAGAAAGTTTTGTCTTTGAACTCACTGTAGAGAACAGAATTACCGACACGGAATCCCTCTGTAATTGTGAGTTTCTCACTCACTCGATTGATGTGCGTTGCGAAAGCTGCAAGCGAGTACATCTCATTTCGACCACCTGGGTAGCGTGAGTCTATGGGCGTTTCAGGGCCACCCGCGAAAATATCCGATTCAAAACCCCGCGATTGCACGGATTGGTACCAGCCGTCCACACCGGCACGCAAGGTATTGGTGCCCCAGCGCTTCATGGCATCGGAGTTAAATCCATTCACCATGACATTCTCTACGCGACTTTGCAGTTTAGTTCGATTGAATTTCCGGGTCATCCGGCTTTCTTCCACATTCTGGTGGTAAACCGCCAGGCTGATGCCATCAAACCCAAGGACATACAGCGCATCGTGCTTAAAACTTGCCATGAGACGCTTCTGCGGACCGTAGTACCAATCTCCGTATTTCAAACCTGTGGACGTGCTGGGGTCTGTGAGGCGATCATACCGAGGAATAGTACTGGACGTAGATCCTTGAATATTCAACGTATTGCGGCGATCCGAGCGTGCTCGGTAGAGCACTTTTTGAACAAAATCGTACTGCGTGTAGCCACTGCCCTTCTGGACCCAAGGCTGTGGATTAGCCACCAAAGAATCGCCCGTAGCAGTCCGCACTGCATACGAAGAGCGCATACCGTAAAGCTGTCCGTAGAAGGGATTGATGCGCTGACCGCCACGTAAGTCCCCGTAGTCTGACTCCGTGAGGGATGTAAAGAAGCCCCACCGCAAAGAAGTACCGGTTAATTCAACATGCTTGACCCAACTTTGAAGGGCGGTGCTGTATTTGGCATAGGCTTGTCCGTGCAAATGACGGTCCGCCGAAAACATAGGCGTTTTGGTCATGAAATGAATGACCCCACCCATAGCGTCACTGCCGTAGGCATTGGAGGTTGGACCAAAGGCCACTTCGATGCGCTCCAGTGCTAAGGGGTCTACGGTAATCGCATTTTGGAGATGGCCTGAGCGGTAGATGAGGTTGTTCATTCGGACCCCATCGACCACTAGAAGGACACGGTTAGCCTCCATGCCGCGGAGTACAATGGACCCCCCGCCAAGCTGGCTCTTCTGCACCGAAACACCGGCTTGATTCGCGAGCACATCCACCGTAGATGCAGCCATACTCTGCTGGATACTCTGACGGTTAATCACGGCTATTTCTTGAGAAACATCGCGTTTCGCCTCTACGGAGCGGTAGGCGGAAACCACCACTTCTTTTAAGGGATTGTATAAACTATCTGGTGAAATGGACGTGCGTTCCACCTTTGGTCGAACCACTAGGAGTTCCACGCGGTTATAGGAAGACACTTGCGCCCATGTGGCCCAGGTCAATCCTCCAAAAAATACCACCGCGTAGACGTGCTTCATATAGGGTTCTTCGTTTGTGAAGACGTGCAAATTTGACCAAATCATGTGCCACTTTTCCTCCGTCCTACCTTTAGGGGCATGAAAATCCTGCTTTCCTCCGCAAAAACCATGGGTCCCTGCCCCATTTCAGGAACACAAAATCCTCATTTTATAGAGGATGCCATAAAGCTTCACGCTAAAATGGCGAAGTGGTCGCTAAAGAAGATTGCCGATTACCACGGTACGTCTCCCGCATTGAGCGAGAAGGTGGCAGCAGGTATCGCAGCTTGGAACGGTTCTCAGCAGGGAATCCTCGGGCAAGCGGCGCTGGGAAGCTTCCAGGGCGAGGCCTTTGCCAAACTGGATGTGGGCAGCCTAGCGCCGGACGTTCAAAAGCTAGCCTTGTCGTCGGTGTACATCGGTTCGGGCTTGTATGGGCTGCTACGCGGTTCGGACGGCATCCAACCGTATCGCCTCGACATGGACCAGAAATGGGGCACGAAATCCCTTCGCGCCCATTGGACGAAAAAGATTTCGGCTTGGCTGAAGGAGGAATTGGCTGGAGCGCCTTTGGTGAATTTGGCCTCTGCGGAATATGCCGATGCTTTGGACCGAACAGGCATGCACTGGATTGACGTAGATTTCTTCCAGGAATCTGGAGGAAAGCGGAAAGCGGTTTCTGTATTTAGCAAACAAGCCCGGGGCCTTATGGCACGGCATCTATGCGAGCAGTATGCTGCGGGTGTCAACGCCATCCCTACCTTTTCGGCAGAGGGGTACAGCCTTGATACCGAAGTTTCAAGCCCCACACACTTCGTCTTTGTGCGCTAGCGCATCAGATGAAGACTTCCGCGCGCAAACACCGTCTCCGGAACATCTGAATTGCCCGCCCGAACCACGATGAAATAAACGCCATCCGCCGCTTCGCGACTGCCCATGCGGCCGTCCCAAGGCTGGGTGTAGCTCTCGCTTTCGTAGACTTTTTGGCCCCAGCGGGAGTAGATTTCCCAGTGGGCCCAATCCACATTTTCAAAGGTGGGCAAAAAGCCGTCGTTGACGCCATCGCCGTTGGGTGTGAAGACGTTTGGCAAGGACACCTCTGGCGCGAAGCGCAAGGGAAAGCAGAGCGAATCCGTGCAGCCGCCAGGAACTTCGAGCGCAAAGCAGATTTCCGTGGGGCGTGTGGCCCATTGCGCCGGGATGCTGCCGGAAAACCAGGTTGATCCAGGAAGGGAATTCGTGTGCCAATAGACTGTACTGGGGCCTCCAGGCGTGTACCGCACCGTAACCCGTGTGGAATCCGGGATATTGGGGCCAAAAGCGCCCAGTTGGAAGCGGTAGAAGTAGCACGGATCCGGTCGTGTCGGGTAGAGCACGGGGGGTTGCGCCAGGGACACGCCCGGCACACTCATGATAGCGCACGTGGCGCTGGAATCAAATACGACCTCCAAGGTGGGCGGCGCGGCGATGGTGATGGGGGTGAGTGATACCGTGTCGCGGCAGCCCTGGCTGGACACCACCACCAAGCTCCCGGTGTACGTGCCTTCATCTGCGTAGCAATGCACCGGAAAGCGGCCCGTATCCTGGCTTCCGTCTCCCCAGGTCCATTGCCGCCAAATGATGTTGGCGCCGTTGGCTATGGATGAGCTGTCGGCCCAGTTCACGCAAAGCCCGGCACAA
>CAXRFY010000019.1:0-2458 GCA_964229925.1 Schleiferiaceae bacterium | reverse complement strand
TCTTTCTTGGAGACCTCTATGCGCTTGCGCAACCAAACGACCGAAGTGGATCCCACCTTTGGCCAAACCACGATGAACACGGAATACGGCTTCGACAAGCAGTAAAACTGCCGTCAGGCCTCCGCTAAACCATGGAAGACCCCGCTGAGCGCTGCTCGGCGGGGTTTTTTAGTTTTCGGGAGAGAAGGCTTTCCAGCCTTGGGCTTCGAGGGGCACCGTTTGGCCCGCGTTGGTCACCATTTGGAAAACCTTGTCCTCCGTCATGTGTCCGATGGGCGTCAGATTTGGATTGGCCTTAATCTTATCGAAATCCGCAATGGGCATCGTGAACAGCAGTTCGTAATCCTCGCCCCCATTCAGCACAGCCGTAATGGGATTGATGCCAAACTCTTCCGCCAAATGCATCATCTGCGGATCCATGGGAATTTTGTCCTCGTAAATGGTGCATCCGACGCCGCTTTGCGTGCCGAGGTGCAGAATTTCCGAACTCAAACCGTCCGAAATATCCATCATGCTCGTGGGCGTCACGCCTAGTTCGGCCAACAAGGCAGCCACGTCTTTCCGCGCCTCGGGCTTCAACTGACGTTCCAAAACATACTCATGGCCCTGCAGCTCTGGCTGCAAATTGGGGTTGGCTTGGAAGGCGGCCTTTTCGCGCTCCAAAACCTGAAGTCCCATGTAGGCCGCGCCCAAGTCCCCCGTCACGACGAGCAAATCGCCCGCCTGTGCCCCATCACGGCGCACGGACTTGCCCTTTGCTACATGTCCCACGGCAGTTACGCTGAGCATGAGGCCCGACTGGCTCGAAGTCGTATCGCCCCCCACCAAATCCACGCCGTAGCGCGAGCATGCGAGGAGGATTCCGGCGTAAATTTCTTCCAATGCCTCCACCGGAAAACGACTGCTCACAGCCATGCCCACCAGCAATTGGCTAGGGGTTCCATTCATCGCATAGATGTCCGAAAAGTTCACCACCGCGGCCTTGTACCCCAGGTGTTTGAGGGGCACATAGCCAAGGTCGAAGTGCACACCTTCAACAAGTAAGTCTTTGGATATCAGCACTTCAGAGTCGCCAAAATCCAGCACCGCCGCATCGTCGCCCACGCCGTGTTTGCTCGACGGAGCTTTCAATTCAACAGCCGCCGTGAGGCGCTGGATCAGGCCAAATTCGCCGAGTTCAGATAAAGGTGTCTTTTGGGGATTGGGGGAGTCAAGCATGACGCAAATTTCGGTATACCTTTGCCTTAAATAACTTTCCTATGGCTCAGAATTACAACGCGCAAATTAGTGCGTTTATGGAAGGTGTTCGTGCTCGCAACCCGCATGAACCAGAATTCCTTCAAGCAGTTCAAGAGGTTGCTGAGTCCGTTATCCCCTTCATTGAAGAGAATCCCAAGTACAAGACCGCTAAGGTGTTGGAGCGGATCGCTGAACCCGAGCGCGTCATCACGTTCCGCGTTTCTTGGACGGGCGACGACGGTTCGGTCCACGTAAACCGCGGCTACCGCATTGAGTTCAACAGCGCTATCGGCCCTTACAAAGGCGGCTTGCGCTTCCACCCCACGGTGAACCTCAGCGTACTGAAGTTCTTGGGCTTTGAACAAATTTTCAAGAACAGCCTCACCTCTTTGCCCATGGGCGGCGGTAAGGGCGGTTCGGACTTTGACCCCAAAGGCAAATCCGATGCAGAAGTGATGCGCTTCTGCCAAGCCTTCATGACCGAATTGGCGCGCCACATCGGCCCCAACACGGACGTTCCTGCCGGCGATATCGGCGTGGGCGGTCGCGAGATCGGCTACATGTTTGGTCAGTACAAGCGTATCCGCAATGAGTTCACCGGCGTCCTCACGGGCAAGGGCTTGAACTGGGGCGGTTCGCTCATTCGTCCCGAAGCTACCGGCTACGGCACGGTCTACTTCGCCAAAGAAATGCTCGCCACCAAAGGCGACAGCTTCTCCGGCAAGACCGTTGTGGTCTCTGGTTCGGGCAACGTTGCGCAATTTGCTGTCGAAAAAGCCACCCAATTGGGCGGTAAAGTGGTCACCATGTCCGACTCTTCCGGCTACATCTACGATGTCGCCGGTATTGACGCCGACAAATTGGCCTTCGTGATGAATTTGAAGAACGTGAAGCGTGGCCGTATCTCCGAATACGTAGACGCCTACCCTTCTGCCACTTTTGTAGCAGGCAAAACTCCTTGGGAAGTGAAGTGCGACATCGCGCTCCCTTGTGCGACCCAAAACGAATTGACCGGCGACGACGCCAAGCTTTTGATCGCCAACGGCGCCACCTGCGTGGCCGAAGGTGCCAACATGCCTTGTACGCCCGAAGCCATCGAAGCATTCCACCACAACCACATCCTCTTCAGCCCAGGCAAAGCCTCTAACGCGGGCGGTGTGGCCACCTCTGGTTTGGAAATGTCTCAGAACAGCCTCCGCATGAACTGGACCCGTGAAGA
>CAXRFY010000018.1:0-8266 GCA_964229925.1 Schleiferiaceae bacterium | reverse complement strand
CGCGCAGCAGCGCTGGCAGCTTCACATCCGGCATGACCGGCACCCACTACAATTACGTCGTACTTCATTGTTCCACGTGAAACATTTTCTCAAAGCCCAAAGTTCGGGGCTTTTTCCATGTAGGTTGATTCTAGAGCGCGCATCTGTGCTTTTTCTTCATCGCTGTGATCGTCATACCCACACAAATGCAACGTGCCATGGACAACTACACGCAGGACTTCGTCCCGGACAGCAATACCCTGGTGTGCAGCATGATCGATGATTCGGTCCACACTAATCGCTAAATCGCCATTCACGCGATTGCCGCGGTTTCGATTAAAGGTGATGATATCCGTGTAATAATCATGATCTAGAAACTGCCGATTGACTTCAAGCAGTTCGTCATCGGATTGCCACTGAATCGTCAAACTTCCTAAAACACGTCCTTCTGAACGTACCACATCCTCTAACCATGCATTCCAAACACGGTCATCCACCTGTACAGGAAGGTCTACGGTCGTCGAAGTGGTGACCACGTTTTAGCAGCAGGGATTGATTTTATTCACGCGGTTCTGGTGACGTCCACCTTCAAAGGTTTCGGTGATAAAAGCCTTAACACACGCTAGGGCTTCTGCCTCATCGATAAAACGAGCGGGTAGGGCTATCACATTCGCGTCATTGTGTTGAACCGCAAGCGATGCAATTTCTGCCTTCCAGCAAAGGGCCGAACGAATAGCTCCATGCTTATTGACGGCCATATTGATTCCATTCCCACTTCCGCAGATCACAATACCGCGATCCGCCACCCCTGATTCCACATCACGCGCTACGGCATGGGCAAAATCTGGATAATCCACACTATCCGAACTATCACAACCGTGATTTATAACTTTAATTCCTTCATTTTCAAGTAGTTCAACTACTTTTTTCTTTAATTCTGGACCAGCGTGGTCGTTGCCAATAGAAATGGTTAAAATCCTGTTCATAACTGTGTATTTCTGTGTAGATCCTGTTAATACTCTTTTTGACCCTCGTTCTGGTTATCCACCTTTTAGATGCATTTGTACACCGAAGTAGTAGAGTTATTCACGTTCCAGAGAGATCGAAGTTATTCACTTTACGTCTGCCTCACTATTCCGAAGCGTTGTGAATGAAACTAGGGTAGTTCGCAGTAAATCAATGAAGTACTTAAAAACGCATGGTCCATAACCTGTTGATAAACGTGGATAAGTGATAGTTCCAAACCCTAACCTTAAACGTTTTACCCGCAATTAACCGACTACTACCATTAGAATCTTCTTTCTCTATAAAAAATAAGTTAATGGTTATATGTTGAATTCAATGCCTTGCGCCAAGGGTAGGGTGCTTCCGTAGTTCAAGGTGTTGGTCTGGCGTCGCATGTACGCTTTCCAGGAATCCGAACCGCTTTCACGGCCACCGCCCGTTTCTTTCTCTCCACCAAATGCACCGCCAATTTCCGCGCCGCTGGTGCCAATGTTGGCATTCGCAATACCACAGTCCGAACCGCTAGCACTCACGAAGCGATGCGCTTCCTGCATGGAGCCCGTCATGATGGCGGAAGACAGACCTTGTGGAACTCCGTTTTGCAGGGCAATAGCTTCTTCCAGCGTGCTGTACTTCATGACATACAAGAGGGGGGCGAAGGTTTCATGCTGGACGATGGGCCAGTGATTCTCTACTTCAGCGATAGAGGGGCTGACGTAGCATCCACTTTCAAAACCGTCCAATTTTCCACCTTTAACTAGGAAACGTCCACCTGAAGTTTCCACAGCCTCCAAGGCATCGAGGTACATCTGTACCGCTGCTTGGTCGATCAGAGGACCCATGTGGTTGCTGGGCTCCAGAGGGCTGCCAATTTTCACTTGTTTGTACGCGCCTGCAATTGCTTCGCAAACACGGTCGTAGATGCTCTCGTGGATGATCAGACGACGCGTAGAGGTGCATCGTTGACCCGCAGTACCCACAGCGCCAAAAACGGCCGCTGTGACCGTCATTTTCAAATCGGCGGTTTCGGTAATGATCATGGCGTTGTTTCCGCCTAATTCAAGGATGGAACGGCCCAAACGTGCACCGACGCGGGCGCCTACATCTTTACCCATTCGGATCGACCCAGTTGCGGAAACCACAGGAATGCGGCCATCCTCAGACATCAATACGCCAATTTCGCGGCCTCCAGTAACGATGGTGGACAGACCTTCGGGGAGGTTGAGCTCGGCGCTAACCTCGTTCCAAATATGCTGGCATGCGAGGGCACACAAGGGTACTTTTTCCGAGGCTTTCCAAACACAAGCATCGCCGCAAATCCAAGCTAGGGCTGAATTCCAGGCCCAAACAGCTACAGGGAAATTGAACGCGGAAATAATACCTACCAAGCCAACGGGGTGCCATTGTTCCATCATGAAATGGTCGGGGCGTTCGCTTTTAATCGTCAAACCGGTGAGCTGGCGTGAAAGACCGACGGCAAAATCGCAGATGTCGATCATTTCTTGGACTTCACCCAAACCTTCTTGGTAGGACTTGCCCATTTCATAGGACACCAACATGCCGAGTGCTTCTTTTTGCTCGCGCAGTTTGTTGCCAAAAATGCGAACAGCTTCGCCGCGCTTTGGGGCAGGTACGTCGCGCCAAATAGCCTGTGCGGCTTGTGCAGCTTCAATAACCTCGTGGTATTGGGCGGTAGTCGTTTCGGATACTTGTGCGATATGCCCGCCGTCCACGGGGGAAGAGGAAGAAATCCACTGGTCCGAAAGCAAGGAACGCCGGCCTATCCAGGTGCCAGCGTTCTGTGCTTGAATGCCAAAAGAATCTAAGACGGTTTTCATGTTGGGTTGTGCCATGGGAAATTGCTTTAATCTCCCACAAAGGTACAGCCCTTGGCGTCGGTCTTAGGCCACTAAAAGCGGCATATCCGTGGGAATACTTTGATTTTCAGCGTGACGGCGCTTCATGTATTCTTTTGGAGTGGTGCCCATCATTCGCTTGAAGGCAGCGATGAAGTTGTTTACGTTGGTGTAACCGACCGAATATGCGAGCGATGCCACGTTGTTGGAGCCGAATTCAATCATGCGAACCGCATGTTGAATCTTATAGGACGTAATGATTTCTTTAGGGCCGGTCTGGAAGTGACGCAAACAGGCGCGCTGCAGCGAAGATCGGCTCATGTACATCTCCTTGGCCAACATTTCCACATTGAGGTTTTCCTTCATGTGCTTTTGGATGGTCGTAATGATGCGCTCTTTTTCGGTTTGCTCCATAGGTACAGTGTACTTGCTTCGGGGGCAGATGGAGAGGAGGTTTTTCATTTTGAGCACCAATTCCATAGGATCTACAGCCATAGGAATGCAGTCGATCGCTCCGTTTTGGAGGTACTGAATGCGGTTGTTTAGGCTGCAATGCTCGGCAATCATCACGGTGCATACGTTTTGGAGGCTTTCTTGTGCTTGGAGTTCTGCCATAATAGCTTCACCCGCATCGCTCATTTCATGCACATCCACCATGATGAGGGCGGGTAAGTGCAATCCAAAGCCTTGGCTCCATTCTCGAAGGTTGGATACCGCGGTGATGTCAAGATGATTGTTTTTGAGTATGTTGGAAAAACGCGTCCGCACTTCCCCACTCTGGGATAGGAGTAAAATCATCAGTAAGCTTGGTTTTTGGTTGGTAAAACGAATTTACTGCATGATTTTGAAGATTTTTAAGTCTCAAATAGGACTACTGCATTTGTACCCAACTTGTACCCGATGAGACGGTAGGGGGTGTCGGGGTTTTTGAGGGTGGATAGTGGGCGGATGGCATTTCCGGTGGGAGACGAACCCGGCGATACCACTTTCTTAAGGCTTGCGGATTATAGATCCGGAGTAAGACCATGAAGTAGATCAAAAACACACGCCAGGCTAGCCTGGCCTTTTTTATGCTTCAAAAGCGTTCAAGTAAGCTCAACGCTTTCAAGCATAAAAAAACCCCGGTGCTCATGCACCGGGGTGTGTTTTTGAGGTCTCGAGCGGATTCGAACCGCTGTACGAGCTTTTGCAGAGCCCTGCCTAGCCACTCGGCCACGAGACCTTTAGGGGGGCGAAATTACAACGCTTTACCCGTATGCTTGGGATTTTCTTCAAAAAAGCTCACGCAGACTGCATGAACATCGCCGTCGATGGGAGGGTTCAGTTTGCAAACTTTGACTTCGGCCCGTTGGACAGCCGGTAAGTCCTTGAAGATGCGTTGGATAATTCGGGCGCAAACCGTTTCGAGCAATTTGGCGCGAATGGCCATTTCTTCGCTGACAATGAGGCGCAAAGCCACGTAGTCCACCGTGTCGGCCAAGTCGTCGCTTAGTGCTGAGGCGGATAAGTCTGCCCAGACGGAGACGTCTATTCGGTACTCAGAGCCAATGACAGCTTCTTCCTCCAAGCAGCCGTGGTAGGCGTACTCGCGTTGGGCTTCGAGGTCGATGCGTTGTAGAGCCATCTTTAGGAAAGAGCGGTCAACGCTTGGTTGATGCGGCGTTCGGACGCTTCTTGACCGATCAACTGCATGACGGTAAAGATGGAAGGGCCTTGGGTGGTGCCGGCAATAGCTAGACGCAAGACGGGACCCACTTGGCCAAATCCATAGCCTTTGTCCGCGAGATAGGCCTTGAAGGCGTTTTCCAAAGCGGCTTCGCTGTAGTCGGTTTGCGCAAAAACGCCTTTTAGATCCGTCACATAACCTGGAGCTTCTGCGGTCCATTTCTTGCCGACCATGACTTCGTCGTAAGAAGTGGGGTCTGCGAAAAGGTAGCCGGCGCCCTCCAGGGTGTCGCCGATGAATTCGGCGCGGTCCATAAAGAGCTGCATAGCGGCCAAGGCAAAGGCATCCGAAGGGAGGGATAGACCGCGAGCTGCTGCTTCCGAACGGTAGTCTGCGACCAAATCCGCCTCAGGCTGAAGGCGCAAATGCTGTTGGTTGAACCACTTAGCCTTGTCAAAATCAAAGCGAGCGCCCGCCTTGTTTACCTTGTCGAGGTTGAAGGCCGCCACGAGTTCCTCCAGGGAGAAAATTTCTTGGTTGGTACCGGGGTTCCAGCCCAGGAAGGCCAGCATGTTGACAAAAGCTTGGGGGTAGAAGCCGCGCTCGCGGTAGCCCGAAGCAGTTTCGCCGGTCTCTTCGTTGTGCCAGTTCAGCGGGAAAACGGGGAAGCCGAGGCGGTCGCCGTCACGCTTGGACAATTTGCCGTTGCCATCGGGACGCAGAAGGAGGGGGAGGTGGGCAAATTCGGGCTGTTCCCAGGCAAAAAAGCGGTAGAGCAGCACGTGCAAAGGAGCAGAGGGCAACCATTCTTCGCCGCGGATCACGTGGGTGATGTCCATGGTGTGGTCATCGACGACGTTGGCCAGGTGGTAGGTGGGCATGCCGTCGCCCTTGAGGAGGACTTTGTCGTCCAAGTTCAAGGTGTTGACGCTTACCCAGCCGCGGATGCGGTCTTCAAATTTTACTTCTTCGTTGCGAGGCATTTTGACCCGAATGACATAGGCCTCGCCGGCGTCCAGACGACGCTGCACCTCTTCTTCGGGAAGGGTGAGCGAATTTTTCATGGACGTACGGGTGATGCTGTTGTACTGCCAGTTGGGGTTTCCAGCTTGTTTGGCGCGTTCGCGAACGGCTTCCAAATCTTCGGGAGTATCAAAGGCGTAGTAGGCATGGCCCGCGGCCAAAAGTTGGTCCGCATAGGCGCGGTACATGGGCTTGCGCTCGCTTTGACGGTAGGGGGCATGGGGGCCGCCGTTGGGCAATTTGTCTTCTGCACCGATGCCTTCGTCGGGCGAAATTCCGCACCATTTGAGGGCCTCGACAATGTAGGCTTCGGCGCCGGGCACGAAGCGCGTTTGGTCCGTGTCTTCCACGCGCAGCAAGAAATCGCCGCCTTGTTGCTTGGCAAACAGGTAGTTATACAATGCAGTACGCACACCGCCCATGTGCAAAGGGCCAGTGGGACTAGGAGCAAAACGAACGCGAACCCGACGGTTTTCCATGTGTTTTTCTTTGGGTGGGCAAAGATAACCCACTGCGCAGCACCGACCTATCTTTGCAGTATGGAGCGACAGCTATCAGAACAAGAGCAGTTTCGACGCGAAGCCTTAGAGGCCTTGCGCGCGACCGGCATGGATCCTTTTCCCGCCGCCGAAGTACCCGTGAGCCATTTGGCCGAGGAGATTAAAACGCAATTTGCCGCCAACCCGGAAGAGGGTTTTGAGGTCTGCGTGGCAGGACGCCTCATGACCAAACGCATCATGGGCAAGGCCTCTTTTGCCAGCTTGATGGATGCTTCGGGCCGCATCCAGATCTATGTGAACCGCGACGAAATCTGCCCCGAAGAGGACAAAGGACTTTACAACGACGTGTTTAAGAAGCACTTAGACATTGGAGATTTTATTGCCATCAAGGGCCATGTGTTTGCCACACAGACGGGCGAAACGTCTGTGCACGCCAAAGAGATGTGGGTGCTCAGCAAGAGCATTCGGCCTCTTCCCATTGTGAAAAAAGATGCGGAAGGCAATACCTACGATGCCTTCAGCGATCCTGAGCTTCGCTACCGCCAACGCTACGTCGACCTCATCGTCAACGAGGGCGTCAAAGACATTTTTGTGAAGCGCACCAAGGTCTTCAGCACCATGCGCAGCATTTTTAACCGTGCGGGATACTTGGAGGTGGAGACCCCTATTTTGCAGCCTATTCCGGGCGGCGCGTCGGCGCGTCCCTTCATCACGCACCACAACGCCTTGGACATCCCGCTCTATTTGCGCATTGCCAATGAGCTGTATTTGAAGCGTTTGATCGTGGGCGGCTTTGACGGTGTCTATGAATTTGCCAAGGACTTCCGCAACGAGGGCATGGACCGAACGCACAACCCCGAGTTCACCGTCATGGAGATCTACGTGGCCTACAAGGACTACCACTGGATGATGAACATGACCGAAAAGATGCTCGAGGAAATTGCGGTCGCGGTGACCGGCTCTTCGGACATCAGCGTGGGCGGCAAGGCCATTTCCTTGAAGGCGCCCTTTGCTCGGGTACCTATTTTGGAAGCCATTAAAACGCACACCGGCTTGGATTTGCTCGGCAAATCGGAAGACGAGATTCGCGCGGCCGCCAAGTCGCTTGGCCTGGAGGTGACCCCCGAAATGGGCACCGGCAAGCTCATCGACGAAATTTTTGGCGAGAAATGCGAACACCACTACGTGCAGCCCACCTTCATCACGGACTACCCGGTGGAGATGTCGCCTCTGTGCAAGCGCCACCGCGACGACGACCGTTTGACCGAGCGCTTTGAGCTCTTCATCAACGGCAAGGAAATCGCCAACGCCTACAGCGAACTCAACGATCCCATCGACCAGCGTGCGCGCTTTGAGGAGCAGCTCAAGCTTTCGGAAAAAGGGGACGACGAGGCCATGTTTATCGACCAGGACTTCCTGCGCGCTTTGGAATACGGCATGCCCCCCACCTCGGGTATGGGCATTGGCATGGACCGATTGACTATGTTACTCACGGACCAATCCAGCATCCAGGAAGTACTCTTCTTCCCCCAGATGCGCCCCGAAAAGGCCGACTAAACCATGCTCTACCCCGAATCAGCCGGAGAGTCGCTCGACTTTCACTTGCTCAAGGGGTATGTGGCCCAGCATGCTGCATCGCGCAAAGGCCGCGAAGCCTTGCTGGCTATGGAGCCCAACCCCGTTCAGCGCGAGGTAGAGCCGGCGCTCCTGCAATCGGACGAATTGCTGCAGCTCATGGAGCGTGGCCACTACTTTCCAGCCGTGGCTATGGCGGAGGTGGACGACGCCCTTCCCTTGCTGCGGATTCAAAATGCGGTGCTCGACGCCGAACAGTTCATGGCGATCAAGGCACAAGCGGAATCCTATGCCAACGGCTACCGCTTCATGCTCACCCACGAGGAGGATGCGCCCATGTTGGCGTCTCGGCTCAAGCCCTTCCCGCCCATCCCCGAAATTCCTACGGCCATCGACCGCGTGTTGGAGCGCAACGGCCAAGTGAAGAGCAACGCTTCGCCGGAGCTGTCGCGCATTCGGCAGGATTTGGCCAAAAAACGGGTAGCCGCCGACCGCATTTTCTACAAAGTCCTCAAGCGCTATGAATCCGAAGGCTGGCTGGGCGACGTGCGCGAATCCGTCAGCAACGACCGCCGCGTCATGGCCGTATCGGCTTCGCACAAAAGCAAAGCCCGCGGGGCCTTCCACGGAAGCAGCGCCAAGAACACCTTGGTCTTTTTGGA
>CAXRFY010000017.1:0-17297 GCA_964229925.1 Schleiferiaceae bacterium | reverse complement strand
GCAGCGCTGTCCGCGGAGGCGTCCACGATTTGGCTCTGGAAAAAGGCCGTATTCAAGCGGAGACCGATCACTTCGTTCGGGGCGACCATGCCGTGGACGCGGCGCTTTCGGCCTGGTTGGGGCTGCACCACCGTATCCGCCAAGACCGTCGAACCGGTAAATACAGAATGCGCGTAGTAGGTGCTGTCCGCAGAAATGTGCTGGTCCAGCTGCTTCACCGTCAAGCCAAAAGATGCAGCGGTATCGCCGTAAAAACCAATGAAGGGCAGGTACATGAAGACGGAGTCTACCGTGGCGTTTTCGCCAAAGTCAGGCTGCATCGTGCTCAAAATCACTTGCGTAGCAAAGTTGGCCGACGCCTTTCCAAAGATGGGGTCCTCGTAGCTGCCCAGCATCAAGTATACCGGCTTTTCGGTCACCAGCGAATCAAAGGCCTCCGTGGTAGCCACCACTTCGACAGATTCTAGCTTGCCAATTTTAAGGCTGTTTTGGTCGACAAAGTCCAAACCAATTTCACCCGTGTTTCGCTCACAGGCGACCCCAATAAGGGCCAATGCGGCGAGGGCCAAAAAGAGTTTGCGCATAGGGGCTACGTCTTAAGCAAATAGGGACTCGTAGAACGCTTCTAGATCTCCCGGGTTGGTGAGGTAGGAAGATCCATCGTGCACGGGAACACCCGCAGCAGCGGCGGCGTCCAACTGCGCTTGGGGCACGTCGTCGGTCATTTTCAAAACCGCATCCACATGCGCTACAGCACCCGCATACAGGTTGTCTGTCGTGGGATTCTGGAAGGCTTCCATGTTCTTCACTCCGTCAAACTCCATGCCGCGGGTCAAACCGTCGTCCAAACTTCCTTGGAAGCCATCGCCGAAGAGGCTGTAGACCAGCTTTGTATCCTTGAAATGGGGATCGTCTGCGTTAAACTGACGCAAGTAGGCGGGCATGGGAGTGCTCATCCAGCCCATAAAGTGGACGACATCCGGCTGCCAACCTAGTTTTTTAATCGTTTCAATCACGCTCTTGGAGAAGAACAAACTGCGCTCGCCGTTGTCGGCGTAGAACTTTTTGTCCTTGTCTTCCCAGGTGCCTTTGCGCTTGAAATAATCCTCGTTGTCGATGAAGTACACTTGGATGCGCGCGGAGGGAATGGAGGCCACTTTGATGATCAAAGGCTGGTCCAAATCATTGATAACCACGTTGATTCCGCTCAATCGAATGACCTCGTGCAGCTGGTGGCGTCGCTCGTTGATGGCCCCAAAGCGAGGCATGAAGACCCGAATCTCGTTCCCCATTTGGTTCATCTTCTGCGGAAAAGCCAAGCCAGCCTTAGACAAGGTGGTATCCGGAAAGTACGGTTTGATCTCGTGTGAGATGTATAAGATGCGTCGTTTCGCCATTGCGGCAAAGGTACGAAAATTTAGCCGTAGCGCCGTTTTTCCCCCATAATCGCGCTAGTTTTGGCCTCGGTTTGAAGAAGATAGAACAGATCACCTCTGCCGCCGACTGGACGGCCTACCGCCAGGCCTTGCCAAAAGGCTGCCGGATAGGCTTTATTCCCACCATGGGGGCTTTGCATCTAGGACATTTGGCCTTAGTTCAACAAGCGCGTTCCGAAAACGATATCGTCGTCGCCAGCATTTACGTCAACCCCACCCAATTCAACAACCCCGCCGACTTTGCCGCCTATCCATTGGACCTGGAAAATGACCTTCGCGCTTTGGAGAGCGTAGGCTGTGACGCGGTGTTTCTGCCGCAGGAGTCCGATATCTACCCGGATGGACCAATAGCCCGAGTTTACGACCTCCAAGGATTGGACCAACGCTTAGAGGGCGCCCTTCGCCCCGGCCATTTCCAAGGCGTTGCGACGGTGGTCGATCGCTTGTTTGACCTTTTGCAGCCCGATGCCGCCTACTTTGGCGAAAAGGACTACCAGCAGGTGAAAGTGATACAGCGCCTCGCAGCGCTTCGCGGGGGCCAGCCGCGCATTGTCCCGTGCCCCATCGTTCGGGAAAAAGACGGATTGGCGATGTCCTCGCGCAACCGCCGTTTGACGCCACGCCAACGAGAGTTTGCACCGCAAATCTTTGAAGCCCTGCGCTTTGCCCAAGAAGAGCTCGCAGTTTTCCCAGTGCCTATGAAGGCTTTAGTGCGAGAAATGCGCAGCATCATCGAGACCGGTGGGCAGCTCAAGCTTGAAGACATCTCCTTTGCGTTGGCCGACAGCATGACGCCCGTCACGGACCCTGAACGCTACTTAGATCGCTACCCCGAACCCATTCAATGCTTCGTCTCCGCCTATGCCGGCGAAGTACGCTTGATTGACACCCATCGCGTGGTGCAAAGTGGGCATTCTCTCGTCTAAGAAACGCCTCCTTTTAGGGGTATTTTACCCCTTAGTAAACGCCTCTTTCTTCCCATAAACCCCTACTTTTGCGCCGCAATGACGATTGAGGTACTCTACAGCAAAATTCACCGCGTACGCGTGACAGGTGCAGATCTGAATTACATCGGCTCCATTACGATTGATCGCAGTTTGGCAACGGCCGCCCACTTGGTGGAAGGCCAGAAAGTCAGCATCGTGAACATCAACAATGGGGAGCGTTTGGATACCTATGTGATCTACGGCCAGCCCGGCAGTGGCGAAATCACCTTAAACGGCCCGGCTGCCCGGAAAGTGCAAAAAGATGACCTCATCATCATTATTTCGTACGCATCTATGACGCCGGAGGAGGCAAAAACCTTCCAACCTGTTGTACTTTTCCCAGACGAGACAACCAACCTTTTGAACTAAGTACACATGGCCAAATTCGCAGTCCCCGGATGGCTTCGCACGGCGGGGTTTGCAGCGCTGGCCCTCTTCTTACTCTACTTCGCCTTCCAAGGGGTGGACCTCAACGCCGTTTGGGAGTCTGCCAAGGAAGCGAAATGGGGCTACCTCGCCCTCAGCGTCGCCCTTGGCTACATCGCCATCCTAAGCCGTGGCCAACGTTGGACCTATGTGCTGCGTCACCTGGGCTACCCCACCACCATGTGGCGCGCCGTCCATGCGACCGGCATTGGCTACCTTGTGAACATGGCCCTTCCACGCGCCGGTGAAGTGGCCCGTGCAACGGCGCTGAACCGCGCGGACAAGACGCCGGTCAACATCCTGATTGGCACCATTCTCATCGAACGCACCATCGACCTCCTCATGATGGCCGGTTTGCTTGGACTCGCTTTCCTAAGCGCGTCTGAAGAGCTTACCGCCCTCATCGATCTCACTCAGTCCGAATCGGGTCCCAACGCCGGTCCCGGAATACCATGGGGATCTATTTTCTTGGGCCTTTTCATAGCCGCTGGCCTCTTCGGTTGGCTCTTCCGTGCGCGCCTCAAAACCACCCCCTTCTATACCAAAGTCCGCGACTTCCTCAAGGGCATGCTCGAAGGCATCAAAGCCGTTGGCCAACTCCCCAACCAGTGGGCCTTTTGGGCGCACACCTTCTTCATTTGGGGCTGCTACTATGCCATGGTCTACGTGTGTTTCTACGCCTTGCCGTTCACGGCAGACGTCACCCCGGCCCAAGGTCTATTCGTCATGATGGCCGCTAGCCTCGGGGTGTTAATTCCCGTCCCTGGCGGGGTAGGCGCCTACCACTACTTGGTCGCTATGGCCCTGGTTGTTCTTGGGCTTCCGTATGCGCAAGGTTTGGCTTTTGCCACCATCGTACACGCCGCCCAGGCGATTATGCTGATGAGTTCAGGCGTTATTGGACTCATCGGATTATCTGCCGGAAAAGGCCGAACTTCCGACCATGGCCAAAACTAAAAAAGCCTGGTTCTGCCAGTCCTGTGGCGCACAGCACCCCCAGTGGATGGGGCAGTGCAAGTCCTGCCATGCCTGGAATTCCATGGTCGAAGAGGTCATCGAGCGCGAAAGCCCTTCCACGGCCTGGTCGAACACCGGTTCTTCCACGAGCTCTAAAGCCCTTCCCCTGGCCGACGTCGATCGCCACGCCGAAGCGCGCAAACCTACCGGCGACCGCGAATTGGACCGCGTCCTCGGCGGTGGCCTCGTTCCTGGCAGCCTCGTCTTACTTGGCGGCGAACCTGGCATTGGCAAGTCCACCCTCCTGCTGCAAGTGGCCCTTCTCTTGGGCGAAAAAGTCCTCTATGCGAGTGGCGAGGAAAGCGCACAACAGATCCGAATGCGCGCCGAACGCGTCGGCCTCAACGGCCCCGGATGCCATGTGCTTTCGGAAGTTTCCACCGCGAAAATCCTACAGGCCGCCGAACACCTTCAGCCCGACGTTCTCATCGTCGACTCCATCCAAACGGCCCACAACCCGCAACTGGATTCTGCCGCTGGCTCCGTTTCCCAAATTCGCGAAGCCGCTGCCGAATTCTTGCGCTACGCCAAAGCCCGCCACGTGCCGGTCATCCTCGTGGGACACATCACCAAAGACGGCCACCTCGCCGGCCCCAAAGTGCTGGAACACATGGTGGACGTCGTCTTGCAATTTGAAGGCGACCGCCACCACCTCTTCCGCATGCTTCGCGCCCTCAAAAACCGCTTTGGCAGCACCCAAGAGCTCGGCATCTACCAAATGGACGGCCAAGGCCTTAAAGGCGTCGCCAACCCCAGTGGACTCCTTTTGGGCCGACGCGAAGAAGGCCTGAGCGGCTCCGCCGTGGGCATTCCCTCCGAAGGCATGCAACCCCTCTTGGTGGAAGTTCAGGCTCTAGTCAGCTCCGCCGTATACGGCACCCCCCAGCGCTCCTGCACCGGTTTTGATACCCGCCGCCTCAACATGCTTTTGGCGGTGCTTGAGAAGCGTTGCGGCTTCCGCCTGGGAGCCAAAGACGTCTTCTTGAATGTCACGGGCGGCCTTCGTGTCGAAGATCCCGCTTTGGATCTTGCCGTATGTGCGGCTATCCTGTCCAGCAATTCGGACATCCCCATTGCCCAAGGCATGGCCTTCGCAGCTGAAGTGGGACTGGGTGGGGAAATTCGCCCCGTTCATCGTTTGGAACAGCGCATCAATGAAGCCGGAAAACTTGGATTTGACACGGTTTTCTGTGCCAAGCAAAGCGGCGTGAAGGCCGGCAAAGTCAATGGCGTCAACATCGTTCCCGTCAAGCGCATGGAAGACTTGGTAGGGGCGCTGTTTGGGTAGGAGAAGGGCTTAAGGGTTAAAGGGTTTAAGGCGCGGCGGCCGAGCAAAAGTCTAGCGCGCGGCGAAGGTCCTCTTTTAGGTTCAAGAGTAAAAGAGACTAAGCGTTTAAGAGCAGGCCCGTCAGACTAACGAGCCAACAAACGAAATAGCCAACTAGCCTTCAAACCTCCGCGCGAAGCGCGAGCCCTCTAGCTCTCTAGCCCTCTAGCTACCCAGCCCTCTAGCCCTCTAGCTACCCAGCCCTCTAGCAAAAAAGCGCGTACCGCGCTTTTTAATTGCCCACCAAATTCGCCAACTCGTCCAAGTTGGGCGTGATGATGATTTCGGTACGGCGATTGCGCGCCTTGTTTTCGGGGCTGTCGTTGGGGGCAATGGGCATGAATTCACCGCGGCCGGCAGCTTGCACGCGTTGGGGCTCAATGCCCTTGTTCACAAGGATTTTAACCACGGAGGTCGCACGCATGACGCTCAGGTCCCAGTTGTCTTTGACAGAGGTTTTGCCGTAGTAGGCATCGTCGTCCGTGTGGCCTTCGACAGCGATGCGGAGGTCTTTGTTTTCGGCCAAAACTTTAGCGAGTTGACCCAACGCAGTAGCGCCATCGGTCTGAACGTCCCAAGAGCCTGATGCGAACATCAAGCGGTTGTCCAAGCTCACATAGACCTGGCCATTGCGCATAGAAACGGTAAGACCGCGGTTTTCAAAACCCAACAAGGCGTCGGCAATGCGTTGACGGAAGTAGGCAGCGGTAGAATCTTTGCGAGCAAGAAGGCTTTCCAACTCATTTACACGAGCCTCTCGAGCTTGAAGGGCTTTCTCCACGGCGACGAGGCGGTCTTGCTCGCGCTTGAGCGAGTCTTCCTTGCTGGCTAGGCGCTGAGCAATTTTTTCCATCTGCTCCAACATGGCTTTGTTTTCGCGCAAGTTGGCGGCAGCCAGGGAGTTGTTGTTCTTGAGGGCGTAATCGTAATTGGCTTCTAAGTCTTTGTAGGAGCGAAGGAGTTTGCGGTACTGCGCTCCTTGGTTGGTGGTGTCGCGCAAAAGCGAGCTAAACGCTTCGTCAAGGCGGGCGCGCTTGGCTTCGCATTCGACCAAATCGGTCACCGCCTTGTCGCTACGCACTTTGAGGGCTTCGTTTTCGGCCACCATTTGGTCGTAGCTAGATTGGAGTTCGGCATGCACTTTTGGAGAGACACACGAAGCAGCAAAAACCGCAGGGAGGGCGGCGACAAGCAGGAGGCGGGAAGCAGTTGAAATGCGCATAGCAAGAAGGTGAGGTTTATTCAAAGGTAGTCGGCAAATCCCATTCCAAAAGAACTGGGCAGTGATCGGACAAAAAGGCTTTCGAAAGGTGCACGCAGCGGCTTGCCCCGGGAACCGCCGATGGGCTCAGCCAAAAGCCATCAATGCGCCACCCTACATTTCGTTCGCGCGACTTCGATTGCAGGCTCCACCAAGTGTACTGGTCGGGTTCGTCGGAAAACAAGCGGAAGGCATCGCGCCATCCAGCGGCATGCAGACCGTCCAACCAGGCCCGTTCTTCGGGTGTAAAGCCCGGCACCCCGTCCAAACGTATGGGATTGTGAATATCGATGGCCCGATGGCACATATTCCAGTCGGCGCCGATGAGGAGATTGGGTATGGACCGCTGCAGCTCCTGCACGTGTGCCCAGAATGCCTGAAGGAACTCGAGCTTGAAGGTTTGACGTTCGGGCTTGGAGGCCCCGGAAGGAAAGTAAACGTTTAAAACGCTATAGTCTTCAAAGTCCACCCGCATAACGCGGCCTTCCCCATCAAAGCGCGCATCGCCCATACCATGCACCACCGCTTTGGGGGCCTGCTTGGAAATCACGGCGACCCCCGAATAGCCTTTCTTTTCTGCCGCATGGAGCGACGTCCAACAACCGGGGAAGGCGGCAGCCAAAGCCTCCGCGTCATCAAACCGAACCTCCTGAAAAAGAAGAAGGTCCGCATCGGTGCTTTCCCACCAGCGGACCAACCCTTTTTTTAGACAGGCCCGAATGCCATTTCCATTCAGGCTAAGTATGCGCATGTCTACTTAGTTCAGCGTCAAACGCGCCTCGCCAATCTTTTCATTCGCCGAATACACATCCAAGCTGTAGCTGCCTGGAGCGAGATCGGTCCGAACGTTGAACACAATGCAGCAACCAGTAGGCTCTCCGTTGAACTGAACCACCTGAGAGGCGCTGTAAAGGATGGTCTCACCGTTCACCACCATCGTGCGGTCTTTGCCATCAGCGGCCAAGACACGGCCGTCAGGCGTGTTAATGCGGAGGTACAAGGTGTACTCGCCTTTCTTCGCCACCAAATTCTTGCCAATCGTCATACAGGCCTTGATACGGTTGGACTTGCCGGCAGAAGCGGTCGCCTTTTCCACACCCTTGTTGTTCACGCGGTAGGCGCTAGCCTCGATGCTGCTCAATTGAAGCTTGGACGCTTTATCCACTTCCGCGCTGAGCTGGGTGTTGGTTTCGGTCAGAACTTCATTTTTGCCCACCTCTTCCGTGAGATCACTCGCGATGGAGTCTTTAACCACCACCAAATTGGCATAGGCTTGATTCACGGAGTCCACCTGCTCGGTCAAACGGGCAATTTTCTTGCGCAATGAGAAGACTTCGCCACGCAGGCTCTTGATTTGAGAAGCAGAAGCAGCATTGACGCGCTCCACCTTTTCAATCATGGCGTTCAAGCGGGCCGTTTCTTGAGCGATGTAGGCATTCAAGCTGTCATTTGCAGATACTTGCGCGGCCAAATCGCGCTTGTAATCTTCCAATTGGGTAATCAGGGCTGCTTTCTCCTCCTCCAAATCATTGACTTGGTTGGTTTGATTGAGGGCAAAGTAGGCCAGTGCTGCCACCAGGGCGAGCAGGATAAAAATAATGGTGCGTTGGCGTTTAGCGGACGATTCTTGGCTCATGATTTACGCGTATTTAGCTGCAAATGTACTTTTTCTGGCGCTCATTTTGGGATAAAATCTGGCCAAGGGTGTGTATTTCATGCGCTTGTGAATTGGTTTCGGCCGAATGCACCCTATGCAGCACCTGTTTGGATGAGGTCCTTTTGGCCCGTCTGCCAAAGCAAGGCCCGCTGCCCCTCCTACAATCACTCGACTGCTGGTTGGATTTTGACATTCCAAGCATCCAACGCCTGTTCCACCAATTGAAGTTTGGCCAAAGCCCAGAAATTGCCTTTAGGCTCGGCCAGCTCTACGCTTCCATGCACGACGCGCCCGACGTTGACGCCCTAATCCCAGCACCTCTGTCCTGGCGAAGAAAATGGTCCCGCGGCTACAACCAAAGCGCATGGCTCGTTCGTGGACTCTCTGAAACTTGGGAACTGCCCGTTTGGGACGTCTTGCGCAAGGACCATCGCGCAGCTCAGGCAACTTTGGGGCTCGACGCACGAAGCAAAAGCGCACAAGGCGCTTACCATTTAAAGCGGCCCATTCCCCCCGGTGCTCGCGTGCAGCTCTGGGACGACACTTTGACCACAGGGGCCACTCTACAGGCCATGGCAGAGACTTTGTATCAAGGCGGCGCAAAAGAAGTCCATGGGGCCACACTGGCCCGAGCCGACTAACAAAAAACCCCCGCCCGGAAACCGGACGGGGGTGTGAGCCTGCGTTAGGCGTTTAGGTCTATCGTTCGAGGACGATGCGGCGTACGCTGCGTCCTGAAGTCGTCTGCACTTCGACCAGGTAAACACCCGCAGGCGTCTTGCTGAGGTCGAAGGTCTCGCGAACCGTACCCGCATCGGCGTAACGGCTCACTTGCGTGATCACCGCACCCGTGAGGGACACAATTCGGAACTCCACATCTTCGGCATCCAAGTGGCTGAACTCCACCGTGAACTGACCCGCAGTGGGGTTGGGGAAGAGACGGAGAGACGTCAAGTTGAGGTCGTCCAAGCCTACCGTGAAGTAAACCGTGTCGGCTACAATTCCACAGGCGTTGGCGGCCACGGCTACTGCGAAGGCAGGACCGTTGCTGCTGAAGGCTTGCGTTACCGCATCACCGCCCTGGATAGCGCCGTTGGAGAAGGCCCAACCTACCGTGTCTTGACCGCTCGCATTCGCCGTGAACGAAATCGTCACAGGGTTCATGCTGATCACCGTGAAGTTGGGGTTCAACGTGGGCAGAGGACCAGCAGCCGTGGTGAAGGTTACCGCCGTGCTCCAGCCGCTCGTCGTTCCGTTACAGTTGTCCTGAACGATCACGTCGTAGCTCGTGCCTGGCTGCAAACCCGTTAAGGTTACGGAACCAGAAGCAGATGCGCTTACCGTCGTGCCTTGGCCTTGAGCAAAGCCCGCAGGGCCGTACTCTACCGTAGAACCAGTTGCTTGGCTACCTGAGCTCCAAGAAACGGTGGCGGTGGTACATGCAGGGGCCGTAGCCGTAACACCCGAAGGCACACCACATGCAGAACACTGCGCCACGAAGGTGTTGAAGACTTGGAAAGCCATCAAGCTAGTACCGGGCGTCCAAGAAGAAACCGTATCGCCGAACGGACCGACCAAATCAAAGCCAATCTCCGTCGACCATGAACCTGGGTTGGTCACAATGACACGTGCACTATCTCCCGCACAGAGGTTTGCCGTTTCCGTGTAGCTAGAGCCCGTTGTGAAGGGCAAACCGAAGGTGAAGATCGGCGTCCAACCCGTTGAAGATTTTTGTTCTACCGTGATTTCACCACCGTTCCAGCCATCGCCATAGGAGTCAATCTCGTACATGGTGAACGTACAGGTGTTGGCAGGAGCACACAAAGTCGTTGTAACTGTTACAGGACCTGCCCAACCCGAGAAGTCGGTAGGACCACAGGAGTCACGCACGTACACATCGTAGGTCGTGCCTGCGCTCAGACCCGAAATCGTGTAGGTAGAGCTCACGTTGTGGGCAATCGTACCTGTGAAAGCGCCCGTGCCCGTGTAGAATCCAGCAGGACCCCACATGACGCAGGTACCCAAAGGCGAACCTGGGCTCGTCCATGAAACGTCTGCGCTGCTGTTGGTCACAGTGCCTGCGGAGGGAACTGGATCTGGGCAGGTAGGAATAGCTTCCACCAAGAAGTTGTCAAAGAACACATCCGGTCCATATCCAGAATTACCTACAAACTTGAAGATGACGTCCGAACCGGTGTAGCTCGAAGGCAAGTAGGCCAACTCATTTACCATGGTGCCTGGAGTTGTTGTGCCTGCGCCCGCACTATTAAAGTTGGACCCAATCAAATTGATGACCGTATCCCATGTGCTGGACGTTATGGGACGTGCCAAGAGCAAGAGCTGGTCGTTCGGGTAGAACGTCATGTACTGGTGGCTCCAATCGAAGGACACTTGCGCATTGCTAGAGATGGTCACAGGACGTGACGTCAATTCGGCCCAGTTGCCTGAGGTCCAACCCCAGAAGTAGCCGCGCATAGCGTTGCCCCCTCCAGAAAGAGCGTAGGATTGGAAGACTTTAGTGCCGCCCGTCTCGTCCCAGCAGGACAAGGGGTAGATGTCAAAGTTTTCCGAGTAAGGCATCGTAGCGGCCAAACATGCCGTTGTGAAAGTCACTGGACCCTGCCATGGACCGATATTGCCGGAACCACAGCTATCTGCTACCCATACCGTGTAGGTCGTAGCTGGGGTCAAGCCTGTAATCGTGTAGGTGTTGCTGTTTACCAAGGTCATGTTGGGGATGGTACCCGTGCCTGGGTTGAAACCGGCAGGACCCCAGGCCACATAGGAACCCGTTGTCGTGGGTGCGCCATGCGCCCATGAAATCAAAGCCGTGGTGGTGCCAGGTGATGCCGAAACGTTCTGCGCAGGCAAACACGATGGTTGCTCTTCGTAGTAGAAATCGTCAATGCCCAAATCGTACCATGTACCACCGATAACCCGCAATCCTACATGGTTATGGCCTGTTGGAACGTTAGGGAAGGCCACCGTGTATTCATCCCAGAATTCAGTCAAAGCCAAGGTATCTACGGCCGTAAATGAACCTGGATTGCTAGGCGTTGTCATGGTGCCAACAATCAATTGAATGGGGCTCCAGTTGTACAACTTGTTCGCACGGAAGCGAATCTGCGCTCCGTTGCCCTGCAAGTCGCCAAACATGGGCGATACCGCCGTCACGTTGGTGGCAGAGCCCGTAGACATCATCAAGTAGTTCGGCGTTGAGTAGGCCTGAACGTTCCACGTCTGCGGAAGCAAGACCTCCCACGAAGAGCCCGAACCGGTCGCTGTGCGCGTCCAGCAGGAAGGAGGATCGCCAGCCGTCATCAAATCCCAGTTCTCAGAGTACCCAGGGTTTGAGTAGTAGGGGGAGCACAACGTGGTAAACGTGAACGGACCAACCCAAATAGAGTTGCCGTTGCCTGCACCCGTACAGTTGCGCATCACGTAGTACGAGTAGCTCGTGTTGCCAATCAAGCCTTGCAAGGTGTACGTGGTAGCGTTGGCCGTATCCAAGAAGCCCGTGCCTTGGGTAAAGCCTGCAGGGCCCCACTCAATGACAAAGTTGCTACCAGCGCTAGACCAGTTCAAGGTGGCACTCGTGTCGCTCACACCCACAATTCCAAGTCCGGTCGGTTCGGGGCAAGTCGGTTGTTGTTCGATGTTGATATCGTCCACCCAGGCATTGTTGCCCCAGTTGCCAAATCCAACCCAACGGAATTCCGCCACTTGACCGTAGTACATGGCTGAGTCCAGATTGATCGTCTCTTGAACGTAGGTTCCGGGTGCATTCCAGGTAGCGCCGTCTTGCGAATCAAAAGCCGAACCGCTCTTGCTCCAGATGGTATCCCAAGTCGTAGAACCTGAAAGGCGCGCCATAACGGCCAAACCTTCTGTCGCCCATGTGCTGGCCAAGTGCGACCACTTGAACTTAACGCGCGCCAGAGCATTCAAGTTGATGGGCGCGGTGGTCATATACCCTGTTGAGTTATTCCCCCAGGTAGAGCTTCCCATTTGGGCCAATGCCGCACCTGTTCCTGACGTGTTCCACTGAGCGGTACCTCCTGTCAAGAAGAAACAAGAGGGAGGCCAGTTGGTAAAGTCCTCTGAGAAAGGCAAGGATTGCGTAACACAAGGGGTGCAAATGTTGATGGGGCCACTCCAGTAGGAGTAGCCATTGCCAGCTGCCGTACAGTTTTGACGCACGTAGAAATCGTAGCAGGTATTGGCCGAAAGACCAGAAATAGTAGCCGTCGTTCCAGAAACCGTTACCGTCGTTCCCGTTCCCTGCGTAAATCCGGTGGGACCGTACTCCACTTCAAACGTAGAACCCGTTGAGGTGTATGAGAAGGTTGCTTGGCTAGACGTAGCGCCGCCTGCAACTAGGTAGTACGGCTGGGGACATGCGGGTGGGGGAGCTACATTGACCGTGTAGTCGTGCACTTCTCCGTAGGTGAATGAAGAACAAGACTCTGTCGCCAAAAGCGCCGTACCGCTCCACTTACAACGCAAGCGCAAACGGTGGTTACCCGTAGACAACGTGCCGGGCACAACAATGGAGTTGGAGTACAAAACACCGGCAGCGGGTCCAGCTGCAGAAGAGCTCCACAAGTGTTCACCAGCATCGTCAAAGTCTCCGTCGTCGTTGGCGTCCACCCAAATGGCAAACCACTGGCTTGAATAGCCCGTCGTCAAACCGATGGACAATTGAGCAGTCTGCTGTACTAAGATGGTATCAGAAGTGTAATCTGCATACCCGTTTGTCGAACATCCTGTGGCGGATTGGTTCACATTGTTCAGGGTTGCATTGTCAATGTAGTCACCGAACGTACACCCAGTGGTGTAGAGGTTAGTGGTACAATACGTCTGGGCTTGTGCTCCAAAGGAAACCCCCAAAAGGAGCAGCAAGAGTGCGTACATTCGTTTCATGCGTGCGGCAGTTAAAAGATTCAAGCAGTAAAAATGAGGCAAAAACCCGGTAATTGGTGCTCCGTTCCCTCACTATGGGTGACATTTATCACACTCATGGGTATCATTTGGGGCTGCGCCCTCCCTGCGGCACCCGACGGTGGGCCGCGTGATAAAGACGCCCCAGTTATCCTGGAAGCCAGTATTCCCAACGGTTCGGTGCAGGTAAGCGCCCGTGAAGCCACCTGGAAATTTGACGAATTTGTGGTCCTAAGCTCGCCCCAACAAAACTTTACAAGCTCCCCCCCACTACCCCCTGGAACGACCTTCGAATTGCGGGGTAAAGCGTTTAAAATCACGTGGCCCGAACCCCTTTTAGAGAACAGTACCTACGTTTTTCAATGGGGAAATACCATTCGCGACCTGCACGAGGGCAATGTCCTCAAGGGCGTTCAGTGGGTGTTCTCGACGGGAAATCAACTGGACTCGGGCGAAATCCAAGGCCGCGTCGTCGACCCTTGGACCGGCGAAGGGGTGAAGGATGTGGCGGTATGCCTCTATCCTACCCGAAACCACTGGCATGGAGACCCCCTCCTCAACGATTCCTGCGTCTTTTCGTCGGCGAATTACGCCACCCGCACCAACGACAGCGGCTACTACACCTTTTCCTACTTGCGTACCGACACGGCCTATGCCATTCGGGCCTTTGCCGATGCTGATGGAAACAACAAACTCAGCCCTGGGGAATTGACCCCCATTGGATATTTGGAGGGCACCTGGCGTCCATGGGACAGCCCTTGGAAGGCCGACTGGGGGCCCGTGGACTACCTTCCTCCCGTTCTACTCATGGACCAAAAAGCGATCCCGGACAGTGTGCTCGCCTGGGAACCTTGGGGAGCGGACAGTTCCGGCACGTTAAAACTCAGCTGGACCCATGGCTGTGGTCCTAGGCAAGCCGTAGATGGGGAACTGTCCCATCCAGAAGGCCTGCCCTTCATCCTCCAACTCAAGGGGAAAACAGGTATTTACGCGCAATGGACCAGTGACCAACCCTGTTCCGACCATACCGTAGTCCTAAGCGGTTTGCCTCCAGGAACGTACACCCTTCAAGCCGTGTACGACCGCAACGAGAATGGAACGCTCGATGCGGGGGACTATTGGACTGGAGAGGCCCCGGAGACCCGCATTTTCGCGACGGAAAAAATCGAGATCAAAGCGAATTGGGAGGTGGAAACCCATTGGGAGTTGCCCCGCAGCAATCCGATTTCTTGGGAATTTCACTAGGGGCGCTGCGCCCGCGACCTCAGCCCAGCGTGAACGCATCTGCGTCCCCCAAGAAGGGGTAGCGCTTGCGCACCGCGGCCAAATGGACCGCTTCCCAGGTAGACGAAATCCAGCCTGATTCCCCCGACGCACCTGTGGCCAGCACATCGCCCCAGGGCCCGATGCTTGCAGATCCTCCTGCGTGCTGTACGCCAAAGCCATCTTCACCTATCCGATTGACGCCCAAGACATAGCACTGGTTCTCCATGGCCCGAGCGCGCAAGAGCGTATCCCACGCCGATTGCCGCGCCTCCGGCCAATTGGCGGGGACCAAGATGCCGTCGTATTCGGGGCCTCCGGGGGTCTGACGCAACCAAACCGGAAAACGCAAATCGTAGCAAACGGCCAAGAGCAGGCGCCAACCTTGCACGGTGACCACCACGCGTTCCTCCCCGCCATCGAAGTACTCCGCTTCCCCGGCAATGCTGAAGCGGTGGCGCTTGTCGTAGGTCACTAGCTCCCCCGCAGGGCCCGCTAAAAAGAAGCGGTTCCGGTAGCGGCCGTTCTCCTCCCGAACGAAAACCGTTCCGCCCACCCAAGCCTGCACGTCGCGCGCCCAGCGCCGCAGGGCGGTCGCTGGCGCGCCGCCGTCGGGCCCAGCGGCAACAGCCGCCAGCTCGTTGGGGCGGGTGGCAAAACCGGTGGCAAAAGTTTCGGGCAAGAGAAAGAGGTCAGCTCCTGGAGCATCCGCCCAGCGCCCTTCCCAGTCGGAGAGGTTGCCCGGCACATCAGCCCATCGAATGTCGCCTTGCCAACCGACTACACGTAGATCCTTCATGGCTGCGGCTGAGATTTGCGGAAATCCGAGGAGCGCTCCTTCAGCAGCCAACCGATGTGTTCGATCAGGAGGGCTGCTTCATCGACGGAGGTGCCGTCGTAGTAGCCGCGGAGGCGGCCTTTGTGGTCCACGAGGACGAGGTTTTCCGTGTGGATAAAACTGTGTTCGTCCCAGCCTTGGCCCTCTTCCAAGACGGCGAAGTAGGAAGTTCGGGCGAGGCGGTTGAGTTCGGCGGGCTCGCCCGTGAGGAGCCACCAGCGCATGGGGTTGACGTCGTTGGCGGCGGCGTAGGCGGCTAAGACGTCGGGTTTGTCGTAGTCTGGCATGGCACTGTGCGACAGGAGTTGCACCGCGTCGTTGTCAAGGTAGGCGGCTTGGACGGTGCGCATGTTGACGGCCATGTCCTTGCAAATGCTGGGGCAAGTGGTGAAAAAGTAGTTTACGACTCGGATTTTGCCTTCGACGTCGGCTTCGGTGCGCGTTCGGCCCGATTGATCGAGCAACGTGAACGGAGCTACCACGTGATTCATGCCAATGCCCTCCATGGAGTCGGCAACCACAGCGGGATTGAGGTCCGAAGGGTTCAAAATGGGAAGGCGTGGATCAGGTGTTTGGATCTGAATCGCCCAAATCACCCCCGCCACAAATACGACGAGTAAGATGCCAATCTTCCAAAATTCCCCTTTTTTCAGGCCCATGGTACTATTTTTGTGTACGGTACAAAGGAACTAAAGTCCGCTGCCATGAAAAAATTAATCCTACCCCTATTGGCCGTCAGTTTGCTTTTTGCATCCTGCGACCCGGAAAGCAAACCGGAAATCGTCAACCTAGAGGTGGTTGTACAGCCGGTTTTTGGCAGTGCCAATACCCCCATTGCGTACAATTCCCAGCAGTTCCCTATGGGCACAGACACGGTGAAGTTTACGCGAAACGACTTTATAGTTTCGGAATTCGCGCTGCTGGATGAGCAGGGGGCGCGGGTGGATATTCGGAACGAGTACGCCTTTTTGAGCCTGCCGGACCGAAACAGTTTCACCCTCCCCACGAGCATCACGCCTGGCCAATACAGCGGTTTTGCCTTCACGGTAGGCCTTGACAGCACCATCAACCATGGAGATCCCAGTCTCTGGGGTGGAACCCATCCGTTGAATCCCGCCGTCAACAACCTGCACTGGGGCTGGACCGGCGGATACATTTTCGCCGCCATGGAGGGCTACTACCAGAAAGACGGCGCAGAAACCCCCTGGCTCTACCACATCGCCTTGATGGAAAACCGCATGGAAGTCGTGGTGGAAACGCCTTTGGATTTGACCGATTTTAAAACGTTGACCCTAAACCTCGACCTGGAAGCTTTCTTTAAAGCTGTCCACAAACTCAGCCCCAACGAAGATGGGGACTTTAGCCACAGTACGTTTGACAATGGCCTCGCCCACAAACTCTCTGAAAATTTGAGCCAAAGCTTCCGATTTGCTTCGCTCGAAAACCAAACGCCATGACCCTTTCTCGCGGACTCACCTTTGGAATTCTTGCCCTTCTCGCCGTCTCCTGCGGCGACAACTGGGGCAAAAAACCTCATGTGACCACCCCCTACGTCTTGCAAGTGCCCACGGGCTTTCCCCAGCCGGCGCTCCCGGAAGACAATCCGCTGACGGTGGAGGGCATTTTGCTCGGCCGCCAGCTCTTCTACGATCCCATTTTGTCCTTGGACAGCAGCCAAAGTTGTGGATCCTGCCACAATACGGCATTTGGATTTACGGACAATGGGTTAACCTACAGTGTCGGCGTAGACGGTTCCGAAGGGGATCGAAATTCCATGCCCTTGCACAACCTGGCGTGGCACCAAAGCTTCTTTTGGGACGGTCGTTCCCCTAGTCTTCGCGAGCAAAGCTTGGAACCCATTTCCAATCCCATTGAGATGAAGGAGGACGTCCTGCATGTCGTGGAAAAGCTTCAGCGCCAGCCCCGCTACCAAGACGCTTTTACCGCTGCCTTTGGAGACGAGGAAGTCACGCCAGAGCGCATGGGTTTGGCCATGGAGCAGTTTATGTTGACCATCCTCAGTGGAGGGGAAAGCAAGTTTGACCGATTTATCGCCGGCACCGAAAGCCTCACCGCCGAAGAAACCCTGGGCATGCAGCTCTTCAATGGCGAATCCAACCCCAACAGCCCTACTCCCGGTGCGGA
>CAXRFY010000016.1:0-7918 GCA_964229925.1 Schleiferiaceae bacterium | reverse complement strand
AGGGGAAGTGCTTTTGGATGTGCGCTACACTGCCGTCGGACGATGCATTGTCCACGACAATCACCTCCACCTGCAATCCCTGCGAGGCGCGCTCAACGCTGCGCAGGCACTGGTCGATGTAGGCCTTGACGTTGTAGTTGACGATGAGTACGGAAAGATCCACGGCTTATCGGTTCAACGTGGATTCAAACGGAACGCGCTGCTGGAAGGAGCGGCTCAAAGTGACTTCGTCGGCAAATTCCAGGGCATCGCCCACCGGCAGGCCGCGGGCAATGGCGGTGAGGCGGATGGGCAGGTCGCCCAGTTTCCGGTAGATGTAAAAGGCTGTGGTGTCGCCCTCCATGGTGGCGCTGAGGGCCAAAATCACCTCTTCAATGCCTTCGTCGCTGACGCGTTGCACCAAATCGTCTACCGTCAAATCGCCTGGCCCCATGCCGTCCATGGGGGAGATAAGGCCGCCGAGTACGTGGTAGCGTCCGCGGTGCGCGTGGGTATTTTCCAAGGCAAGGACGTCCCGAATGTCCTCCACCACACAGAGCGACCGCAGGTCGCGGCGCTCATCCTGGCAGATGCCGCAAAGCGCTTGGTCGCTGATGGCGTGGCATTTTTGGCAAAACTGGCTGTTGGTGGCCAATTCCTCGAGGGCTTCTGACAGATCCAAAATGCGGTCGTTCCCCTGGCGCAGCATGTGCAGGGCCAAACGCAACGCCGAACGGCGCCCAATGCCCGGCAATCGGCTGAGCGCTTGAACGGCGCGTTCCAGGGATTTGGAGGGGAGTTCCATCTCTGTAAAAGTACGCCATCTTTGAATCGAGAGGGGCTGCGTACCTTTCTCCCATGGAACCCGGCTACATTCTTCTCCTCATGGCGGCCTACTTCGGGCTGCTCGTCCTCGTTGCGCGTTTGTCCACGGGCAGCAGCGACAACAAAACCTTTTTCACGGGCAACCGACAGTCGCCCTGGTATGTAGTGAGTTTTGGCATGATTGGCGCGTCCCTCAGCGGGGTGACGTTTATCTCCGTGCCGGGTTGGGTGGAAAGCCAAGGCTTTGCCTACCTCCAAATGGTGCTGGGCTACGTCGTGGGCTATGCCCTGATTGCCTTTGTGCTTTTACCGCTGTACTACCGAGAAAATACCACCACGATTTATGGCTTTTTGCAGTCGCGCTATGGCCGTTCTGCGCATGCTACCGGGGCCTGGTTCTTCATTTTGTCCCGATGGGTGGGCGCCTCCTTCCGCCTGTATCTCGTTGCCGCGGTGCTGCAACGCCTTGTTTTTGACCCACTCGGGTTACCGTTCTGGTTGACCGTTCTGCTCACCTTGGCGCTCATTTGGTTGTACACGTACCGGGGGGGCATTCGGTCCGTCATCTTCACCGATACGCTCCAAACGGTGGCCATGCTCGGCGCACTCATCCTGTCTATCTACTTCATTCAAAGCGCTTTAACGCCTGAAGATCTCGCTACCTGGTCCTCCAAGGTGGATACCCAAATATTCCATTTCGACGCAACGGACGGCCGAAACTTCTGGAAGCAATTCCTGGGCGGCATCTTTATCACCCTCGCTATGACCGGTTTAGACCAGGACATGATGCAGAAAAATCTAACGTGCCGAACGCTCCAAGAGTCCCAACGCAACATGATGACCCTGGCGGTCGTCCTCATCGCGGTCAATTTTGCGTTCTTGCTCCTCGGAAGCGACCTCAGCCTCTACGCCATGTCCCACGGCATCGACGCCCACGGTGACGCGCTCTTCCCCGAAGTAGCCGTCTCTGCAGGCCTGCCTACCATCGTGGGGGTACTCTTCATCCTTGGCTTGATCGCCGCGGCGTACTCGTCCGCCGATTCGGCGCTGACTGCCCTGACGACTTCTTTTTGTGTCGACATCCTCGGGGTGGAGGCGAAGTCTGAGGCAGAAGCGACCCGAACGCGTCGCCTAGTTCACGTCGGCATGACCCTGGCCGTTGCCGCCCTCATTGTTTGTGCGCGCCCCTTTGTGGACGCCAGCATCATCAAAAACATTTTTACCGCCGCGGGCTATACCTACGGCCCACTGCTCGGCCTTTTCGCCTACGGTTTGATCTCCACGCAGCGCCCCGCCCACACCGGGTGGATCCCGGCGGCTGCCATTGCAAGCCCCTTGCTGACGTACGTCCTGAGCCTCTGGGTGCCCGCTGCTTTGGGCTACACGTTTGGCTTTGAACTCATTTTAGTGAATGGGGCCCTAATGACGGGTTTCCTGGCGTTGGCGCCGAAGGCTTGAGGGCTAGAGGGCTAGAGAGCACGGGCTTCGCCCTGTAGCTTTTCGTTTAAACGCTTAATCTCTTTTACCCTTGAACGGTGTGGTGGAACTTCGCCGCGCGCCGGGACTTTCCGTTGTTTTGCCAAGCCCTAGCTCCCTAGCTCCCTAGCTCCCTAGCTCCCTAGCTCACTAGCGCGCCGCAGGCGCTCCCTAGCCCTTAAACGAAAAAAGCCGCAGCTCTCGCCGCGGCTTTTTTTGTTTACTGCGTTACGAAGGGCAGAACTTGCGATTGTCCGCCGGACCAGAGGCGGACCAGGTAGCGGCCCGCACTGTAGGACTGGACGTCGAGGCGTTGTTCAGCCGGCATGGGGCCGCGGTAGACAACGCGACCTAGGGCATCCAGCACTTCGACACGATCTGCTTTTGCGCCGTTGGGGCTGCTGAGCTTCACGTAGTTCTGCGCAGGGTTGGGGGACAGGGCCCAGGTGGGGGCGCTGCGCTCCTCGAGGCTGACACCGGAGATGGTGATGCTCGAGGTGGTGGTATCCCAACCGCAGGTGTTGTAGGCGGCAAAGGTGATGGTGTAGGTTCCACCGGCGGCGGGGAAGGCGTGGGTGGGGTTTTGGACCGTTGAAGTGGTACCATCGCCAAAGTTCCAATACCACTGCGTAGGTCCGCCTTGGGAAATGTCTACAAAGACGCGCTCTTGAGGCGTGCTACCCGCATTCGCGCCAAACACAGCTACCACAGGGGTGCCGACGGTGAACGTCGTGCTGGCTGAACCGGTGCCGCCTGCGTTGGTCAAAGAAAGTGTGGCGGTCTTGGAGCCAGGAGTGAAGTAGGTCACGGCATGCGGGCCAGGACCTGTGGCGGTTGGAGGCGTCGCGCCCAAGCCAAAGTTCCAGGTGGCAATGGCGTTGCCGGGGTTGATGGCTTGGAAGATGACCGTGTCAAACTTACAGGTGCTTGCACTGGCAGAGCTGTTCATCACGGCCGTGGGGGCGGTGGCGCCAAAGTCAAATACTTGAACGTTGTCGATGTACAAGTTGTTGCCGTAGCCGTTGAGTCCGGCGAAGCGGAACTTGATACTTGGGCCGGCGAAAGCGGTATCCAAATAGATAGTATCGCTCCTCCAAACACCGCTGGATTGAGGTGTGAACGAAGAGGTCAGGTTGCCCGTGGTGGCGAGCACAGTGCCCGACTTGTTGTAGCCGGTGGGAACCCAAGAACTACCGCACGAATTGGAAACGTCGACACGTAAGCCATCCGAGTAGGAAGCGCTGTACTGCGTGTAGGCGACGTCAAAGACCAAGGCAGGGACAGTGGTTCCGGTGAGGTCAATGCCTGGCGTGATGAGGTAGTCTTCTTGCAAGGGGGCGTTGTAGGTAAAGTTATCCATATAGGCCGATTGGGTAGCGGTACCGGCAGAGCCAATGACCACGCGACCCGCCCAGGTGGTGCTGTTATCCGGGTTTTCAATTTCCCAAGACGTGGGCAACCAGGTGCTGAAGTCTTCGCTGAAGGGCAGGGGAGCACCGCCGTTGACCACGATGGTGGAGCTGCTGACAGCTGTATCCGATCCAAACGTGTTGCTCGCGACCAACTGAACCGTGAAGCTGCCGAAGCTGGTGAAGACCACCTGTGGGTTCTGAGAGCTGGCAGAGGTGCCGTTGACAAAGCTGAAACCTGTGGCAGGCGTCAAGCTCCAAGCCCAAGCGTTGGGGCTGCTGGTGCTCTGGTCGTAGAAGGTCACCACTTGGTTCAAACAAGGCCCTGTGGAGCTGACCGCAAGAGCGGCTGTTGGAGCGGTGTTGACCTCGACGATGCTGATGTCGTCGATGGCGATGTCCGATTGAATGCCCGTACCCGTGATACCGCGGAAGCGAACCACGATGACGTTGCCCACATACGGGGTCATGGACGCCGAAGCTTCTAGCCAGCTGCTGCCTTGGTTGCCCGAGATAGGCTGGATGACATCTAAATGCCATTGGCCTTGGCTCAAGATATCGACGTGCAATTCGCCTTGGTCGCCGCCGAGCATGTGGTACCAGAACTTGAGTTCGGGCAAACTTGCAGCGGTAAGGTCAATACAGGGCGTGGTCAGGAGTGCGACGGATTCAGTACAGGTGGAGGCCTCCAGGTAGAGGTACTTGTCACCGGAACCGCCGCCCAGCGTGTGGCCGCCGGTAGGACCGGTGCCCGCGGAAGGCGTGCTGGTGGCGTTGGTGCGCCAGTCGTGGTCGTCGTCGATGCCATTGGCGGCATTGACCATGTCATCGCCCAGCAAGCAGACAGTACCCCCGCAGTTGTTGACAGTGCCACAGTTGGTGAAGCTGTCAAAGTTCTGCACGTAGGGCAGGCTGTAGGTGGAGTCGGATACAACGATTTGGAAATTGCTAACCAAGGTGTCGTTGTAGGGGTTTTGGTCGGCAGCCAATTCGGTCCAAACTTTCAAACCATAGCTGCCCAAGCTACTGATGTTCAGAGTGGCATTGAAGCTGAACGGCATGGATTGCGTGGCGGGAATAGTGGCCACGAGCGTATCGCGTTGTACGGCGCCACTGCCAAGTTGGTAGGCCAAGGGCACGCTAAATAGGGTGTCCGAACCGCCATTCGTCAGGGTGACGTTGACGGGCAAGGCGCTGGTATTCTGGCAATCGGGAATTTGGCCCGAAGGACTGAGAACGGCCGCCAGGACGGCATCGTTGGCCATGGGGCAACCCGCTAGACCCGGGGTCTTCTCTTCCGCATAGGCACGCTTTCCAGCGCGCTGGCTGGAGGTGATGGCGGAAACGGACCACCACTGCGTTTGGAAGGGGTTAATGTTCTGATAGACGTACCAGGGCGTGGTGACGGTGTCGATGGGGTCCATGTATTCGGCGCCCAAGAGGTAGACGACATAGCCGCTCGCACCGGGAACCATGTTCCAGCTGACGCGGAAGGAATCGGGGCAGGCCCAGTCCATGTTGAGGTTGGAAGGAACCCCCACATAACCCAAACGGAAGTCGACGCTGTCCGCTTGCGTGCCCCGACTGATGCGGATCAACAAACTATCGCCGGCGCCCGCAGGAGGCGTAAAGGTGGATTGACGGGCGGTGGCAGCGGCAGTCGCAAAGGTGGTCCAAGCTCCGCCGTTGTTGCTGTATTCCAAGGTGAAGGTGCCCGTTCCATCTGGGGCGTCCCAGCGAACTGGGGTGCTTTGACCGGCGACCAGGATTTCACCGCCCACGGGGTAGGTGAGCTCGATGTCCTGCTCCACGAAGGTCCAGGTGACCCAGTAGGCTTGAGGGCCCGAGGGGATAGAGGCACCGTTTACCAGCACTTTGTAGGTGCCGCCAGAGGGATTGGCCAAGGTGAACTGCTCGCTGTTGTTCAAGCTGTCCACGGCGCGCTGGGCATTGGCATTCAATGCGGCTGCGGTGGCAGTGGGGTTCAAGACCCAAGGGTTCCAGGATTGGGCATCCAGGACCAGGGTAGCATTCAAGTCGTTGACCAAAGCGGTTCCCGCATTAACCAGGGCTTGAGGGTCGGTCCAGTGGAGCATGACACGAAGCTCGCCCAGTCCCGCAGGAACGACGATGGAGATCGTATCGGTTTGGTTTTGGCTGATAGTATCCGCCAAGAACCATCCATTTTCGATGGCTTTCGCAGCGCGGAGACCGTTGGCACGTCCGTAGCCGTACTTGAAGTCAGGGCCTGGGTTGCCGAGGTCGTCTGCGTTGTTGGTCAACAAGGCTTTCATGAGGCCGCCGGCAGGCTCGGCACCGCCATTGTTTTGCATGTAGGCATCGTAGAGCTGTGCCATAACCCCAGCAATACCGGGGCAGGCCATGGACGTACCCGTAATACTGCGGTAGTCGTTAGGGGAGAGGCAGGAGTAGACATCGGTTCCCAAGGCAGCGATGTCGGGTTTGATGCGGCCGTCGTGGGCGGGACCCCGGCTGGAAGAGTTAGCGATAAGGTCTGCTCCAGTTACGTTGGCGGTGGCAATGACGTTTTTGCCTTGCTTGTGGCCGCCCGTGATGTTGCCCCAGCCGCTTCCCGCACCGTAGTTGCAGTTGGCGGTGCCGTTGTTGCCGGCGGAGAAGACGTGCGTCAAGGAATAGTTTTGAATGGCGTCTTCGTCCATTTGGCGCGTGAAGGCCGTGTAGCCCGCGTTGCAGCCATTGGAATACGACGAAGCGGTAATCCGCACATCGTAGGTCGAATAGTCCGCATCGACGTCGTTCAAGTTGTCGGGGTAGTCGTAGTAGACCAACTGGGCCCCAGGTGCTTGGCCTTCGCCATCTGGATCGAGGTTGCCGGCGCCAAAGATGGTGCCCGCCACGTGGTCGCCGTGCGCACCGTAGGAGGGGCTGGATTTATTGGCGAGAATGCGGCCCTTGAAGTCAATGTGCACTTCAATGTCGCCGTCGTCTCCGTGTCCCACAACCACACCGGTGCCGTCGTAGGCGCGGCCGCCCGCGTAGGGTACGCGCAGGGCGTTAGAGCGGTGGTTCTTCGTGCCAATGCGGTTTTCAGGCTCGGCAGGTGCTTCTTTTTGCTGCACCAACGTGATGTTGGGGTGGCTGGCTAGGGCGCGCACCTGGTCGGGAGCCACTTGGACGCGGAATCCGACGGGGCTAGCCTCCAAGATTTGACCCACGCGAGCCAAATGGCTTTGTACCGCCGCTCGGCTGCTAGCCGGATAGCATTCCACATACACTTCCCACTGGCTGCCGACCCACACGTAGTCGGGCACGTTGCCGGTGTGAAGTTGTGACGTGAGCTTCATCTCAGGCAGTAAGGGCGAAATGAAGGCCAGACCGTTGGCTTCGAGGAGGCCTTTTAAGTGGGCGTCCTTCAGGTTGATATAGGCCAAATAGCTGTTGTGGGGCAGGTAGCCTAAGATGTCCAATCCGGCTTGTTCGAGGGCGCTGCGCTGCGCTTCGGTCCAAATCTGCGCCACGCCCAATACGCGAAGGACGTGGTCCGTGCCGCGCTCCCCGCCGGTACGTTGTTGGTATGTATCTTCGGTCAGCTCCGGCAAGGCGTAAGTGCCCGACTGAAATTTTACCCGCGACGTGGGGGTGGACGTTTGGGCCGATACAGCCGTTCCAAACAGGCATACAGCCAAGAGCGAAGCGTAAAATGATTTCACCATGAAGAGTGCTAAAAAAGTCCGTTCAAATAGAAGCGTTGAAGATATAACAACTCGGCTGAGTATCTGTTTAATCCTTGCTTTTTCTGCGGTTCTTCAGGCACAAAACCTGCCTACCTACCACAGCCCCAGCGAAGGCCAATTTCACTTGGATCAGCGCCCGGCGGCCATGCGCATTCTCTACATCGCAGCACACCCGGACGACGAAAACACGCGACTGATCGCGCATTGGTCGCAATTCAACGGCTACGAAGTGGCCTACCTCAGCCTGACCCAAGGGGAGGGGGGGCAGAACATCTTAGGCCCGGAGCTCGGCGAAGCCCTGGGGGTTATCCGTCGGGAAGAGTTGTATGCGGCGCGCCGTTTGGACGGAGCCACGCAGTTTTTTGGCGGGGCTGCGGATTTTGGCTACTCCAAAACGGTCGATGAGACCCTTGAAAAGTGGAACGAAAACGAGGTGCTCGCCCGCATCGAGGCGGTTGTCAAAGAGTTTAAGCCTGACGTGATTGTGACCCGATTCCCGCCGGACGCACGCGC
>CAXRFY010000015.1:0-3370 GCA_964229925.1 Schleiferiaceae bacterium | reverse complement strand
GTGTTTTCGGCGCGCAGCCATTGGCCCTGTCGGACCTCGCTGTTGGACCAGGCAATTCGGTGGATGAGGCTGAGCAAGAGGCCCATGCAGTGCTCGCCTACGGCGGTTCGGTTGCCTTCTGGTGCGCTGTGGAGCGCAATGCCGCGGGCGGCTGCCGCAGTTCGGTCGATGTTTTCGACGCCCGAGCCCAATCGACCAATCCACCTCAAGTTGGGCGCTTGATCTAAGAGGTCGGCGGTGATTTTGATTCGGCTTCGGACCAAGATGCCGACTGCTTCGGCCAAATGCGGTTGCAAGGCCTCCAAAGGGGTGAAGTATTGACGGTTCAGCGTAAAGCCTGCGCGCTCCAAACCGGTCTCAAGCCCGGCATCCGTGGAATCGAGCGCCAAAATGACACTCACAGCAAAGCGTTTGCGATCGCGAAGTAGATGCTCAGGCCCAGTACGTCGTTGGTCGTCGTAATGAAGGGGCCGGTCGCCAAGGCGGGGTCAATGCCGTAATGGTCCAGCACCCAGGGAATGGCCGTGCCAAACAAGCTGGCAAACAGGATGACCGCCAACAGAGATCCGCCCACCGTCGTGGCGAAGAGCAAGCCGTGCCCCATGGCCCAGCTGTAGAGCAGGATGACGAGGGCACAGATGAGCCCATTGAAAAGGCCTACGCCCAATTCACGGCTCAAACGGTTCCACAGTTTTTTCTGCAGGGTAGAATTGGCAATGGCCTGAACAACAATGGCCGAGGACTGAACGCCCACGTTGCCTCCCATAGCCGCGATGAGGGGCATGAAGAAGGCGATTTGGGGAATGAGGATGAGTTCGGACTCGTTGCGGGCGATCACGGTAGAGGTCAGGACGCCCCCGAGCAGACCGACGAGCAGCCAGGGCAGACGGGCGCGGGTCATTTCAAACAGACCGTCGTCGTTGCTGACCTCATCGGACAGACCGGACATCAATTGGTAGTTGCTATCGGCCTCTTCCTGAATGACATCCACGACGTCGTCTAGGGTGATGCGGCCTAGAAGACGGCCAAGTTCGTCCACGACGGGAATGACAAAGAGGTCGTACTTCTTCATGATGCGCGCCACTTCTTGGTCTTCGGTCGTGGAGGTGACCGAACGCGCTTTGCGCTCAAACACTTCCGAAATAGGGGTACGCGTGCTGGTGGTCAACAACTTCTTCAAGGATAGCGAGCCCAAAAGCACATCGTTGTCGTCCACGACGTACACGGCGTGCACCACGTCCACGTCTTCCGCTTGGCGGCGCATCTCTCGGACGCAGCGCAAGACCGTCCAGTTCTCATTGACTTTGACCAGCTCGGTCGCCATGAGAGAACCCGCAGTGCCTTCCGCATGGGTCAACAGGTCGGCCAAATCTTTCGCGAGCTCCAAGTCTTCGAGGTTGGAGAGGACTTCGCGCTTCTTTTCTTCAGGCAGTTCCGAAATCAAATCCGCCGCATCGTCCGTGTCCATATTGTCCACGACGACTTGAGCGATTTCCTTCCCTGTGTAGTTTTCTAAAATCTCGCCCCTCAGATCTTCGTCAAAGTAGACGATGACGTCCGAAAACTGCTCCGGTGCGAGCATCTGCATAAGCTGCAGGACCTCTTCACTGTCGAGCGATTGGGCTACTTCGGCGATGTCCGCCGCGTGAACATCCAGCAAAAGGCTTTCTACCCCGGCGGAATGCTTATCCTCCAGGTGTTGGCGCAGGGCCTTGATGTATTCCGGAGTGATCTGGAAGGCCATGGGTCATACTTTTTGCTAGAGCGATGAAATCGGTGACACTCAGCTGTTCAGCACGCTGCTGGGCGAAGGTCTCCATCGGTCCCGTTTCCACAAAATTAAGGGATTTCAACGCGTTGCGCAGGGTTTTTCTGCGTTGGTTGAAGGCCGTCTTGACCACGAGGGCCAAATGTTTGGGGTTTACATCGGGCGGATTGGACTTCCGAACACAGCGAATCACCCCGCTCTTGACTTTAGGGGGAGGGTCAAAGGCGCCCTCGTCTAAGGTGAACAAATAGTCGACGTCGTAGTAGGCTTGGGTCAGCACGGAGGTAATGCCAAAGACCTTGCTACCGGGGCCGGCGGCGATGCGTTCGGCCACCTCTTTTTGAAACATGCCGACCATTTCCGGGATGAGCGCACGGTGGTCGATCATCCAGAAAACGATTTGGGTCGAAATGTTGTAGGGGTAGTTGCCCACCAAGGCGAAAGGCCGGGAGGCCAAAGGCTCCGCCAAGTTCCAGCGCAGTACATCCGCATGGTAGAGGCGCGCGCTCAAGCTGGGGAATTTGCTCTGGAGCACGGGAATGCTTTCGCGGTCCAACTCAATAGCATGGACTTCAACCTCTTTGGGCATCAAATACTGGGTCAGGACCCCTGTGCCGGGGCCGACCTCGAGCACCTGGCCGTAGCCTTCCAGCGAAAGCGCATCAGCGATGCGTTCGGCAGCACTCAAGTCCCGTAGAAAATGTTGGCCCAGGGCCTTTTTAGCACGAATTTCAGCCATGGAGTCCCGCGCGTTTTAGAAGGGCTTCGGGTTGGGGCGCTCGGCCGCGGAAGCGTTTGTACAAAACCATCGGGTCCTCTGAGCCCCCAGCGGAGAGCAAGGCCTTGAAGTCCTGGGCTACCTGAGCTTCGTTTTGGGCCTCTTCTTGGAAGCGCTCAAAGGCGTCCGCATCCAATACTTCCGCCCATTTGTAGGAATAATAGCCGGCCGAATACCCGCCCGCAAAGATGTGGGAGAAGGCCGGGGAGATCCAGCTTCCCTCCGCGGCGGGCCATACGTCGACCGGAGCCAGGGCATCGCGCTCGAGCGCAGCCGCATCCTCTACCGCTTCCGTGCGGTTGTGCCAAGCCATATCCAGCAGGCCAAAGCCCAATTGGCGGACGGTGGCCAGGCCTTCGAGGAAGGTTTGGCTCGCTTGGATGCGCTGCAAAAGGTCTTCGGGAAGGGACTCGCCAGTTTGATGGTGGCGCGCCCAACGGGCGAGCTCTGAAGGCTGATAGCACCAGTTCTCCATGAACTGGGAGGGTAACTCGACAAAGTCCCAACGCACGCTGGTCCCGGTCAAACTCGCGTAGCGTCCAGCGCCCAGCAAACCGTGCAAGGCGTGCCCAAACTCATGGAACAAGGTCAACACTTCGTTAAACGTCAACAACGCGGGTTGATCGCCAACGGGTGGGCTGAAGTTGCCCACCATGGAGATGACGGGATAGTCGCGCCATCCCTGCTTCACCCGGGCTGCTCGGTAGCTGGTCATCCAGGCGCCGTTGCGTTTGCCTTTCCTCGGATGCCAATCCGCATGGAGATGGGCGACCCACTCGCCCTCCGCGTCTTTGACATCAAAGACCCGCGCGTCGCGGTGGTAG
>CAXRFY010000014.1:0-24298 GCA_964229925.1 Schleiferiaceae bacterium | reverse complement strand
CTTGGCACAGCCAGATTCGACCCAAGCCTACTACATGAAAGAGCGCTTAAAGGGGCATTACCTCTTCCGAGCGGTCAACAATGCGATCCATTCGGCGCAAGCCAACCGAGACTACATGGAGCAAATTCAATCCGAATATGTCTGGCGAAATCAGATCATTGCGCGCCACTACTTGGAGTTTCACAAGAAGTTCAGTGTGGCCATCGCCTGCATCCTGCTCTTCTTCATTGGGGCCCCGTTGGGTGCCATCATTCAAAAAGGGGGATTTGGCCTGCCCTTCGTGATTTCCGTCCTCCTCTTCCTCTTTCACTACGTCCTGACCATCATCTTTGAGAAAATGGGCCGAGAGTGGCTTATTTCTCCGTTTTGGGCCATTTGGCTGCCGAACGCCATCCTCCTACCCATCGCCATTTGGATGACCGTGTGGGCCGCCAACGATGCCACGATGAATAGTTTTGCGCGCCTGCGAAAACGCCTCTTTGGCTGGATTCCCCAACGCGCATGAAAATTCTCCACCTCTGCAACAAAGTACCCTACCCAGGCCGAGACGGAAGCAGCTTGGCGATGGAGGCCTTGATACGCCTGGAAGTCAAAGCTGGACACGAGGTTCACGTGTTGGCTCTAAACACGGACAAGCACTTTGTTCCCCATCCTCAAGCGCCCGCTGGGATCGTCTTTGAAGCACCTGCTGTTCCCGTTTCCCCCAGCCTACGAGGGCTCCTGGGGCACCTCCTCCACCCCGCCTCCTACTTTGCAGCGCGCTTTGACCATGCCACCGTGCGTCACCGCATTTCGGTGCTGGCCGCCCAAGCCGACCTCATCGTGGTAGACTCGTTGTTCATGGCGGTCTACCGCGTTGCGTTTGGCAGCACCCCGTGGATCCTCCGGGCCCACAATGTGGAGCATCAAATTTGGGAACGCACCCTAGAAGGAATGGCCTGGAGTCCCAAAAAAGCCTTTACCGCTTGGCAAACCCGTAGGTTGAAGCGCTGGGAAAGTTTGATGGTCCAAGGCACAGAGGTCTGGGCTATTTCACAGGAAGATGCCGAGGCGCTGAGCCGTTTGGGTGCGAAATCCGTGCGCGCCCTACCCTGTACGTACGATCCAGCGGGTCCCTGGACGTCCAGCGGTGCGGCTGCGAGTGGGGTCTACCACCTCGGCGCTTTGGATTGGTTGCCCAATGTGCAAGGCCTGCAGTGGTATTTGGAGCGGGTTCACCCCCATGTACACGTGCCGGTGACCGTGATTTCGCGCCACTGGCCTTCGCACATGCAGGCACCCCGCGGCCTCACCCACCTGCCCCGTTTGGAAGACGGCTTTTCCTTTGACGCCCACGGGATTTTTATCGCACCCATTTTATCGGGAAGTGGCATGCGCATTAAGCTGCTGGAAGCCATGGTACGAGGCAAGGCCATTGTGACCACCTCGATTGGAGCTGAAGGACTGCAAAATGCGCCTGGGATAGCGGTGGCCAACGATCCTGTCGCTTTTGCGGAAGCTATTCAGCGCTTGGTAGACGACAAAGACTTCCGAATGTCCCAAGGTGCCGCAGCACAGGCCCATGCACGTGCTACCTTTGCAGACGACGCTGTTGTGGCGTCTTTGCGCGCTTTGTAAACGTATGGAATCCTGGACCTTCATTGACCTCTTTGTTTGTTGCTACTTGTTAGTAATAGGACTTAGCGTGGCTGTTCTTGCAGGCCTAATTCCGTATGTACTTTTTCCAGGCTTGGTGCGGCTTTGGCATTTCATAAAACGGCCCAAACCGACTCCCACCGCCTTTGACCTTCCTAAAGACCACGAATGGCCCTCGGTGGATCTCGTCTTTGCTGCCTACAACGAGGAAGCCGTTCTACGTGAAAAACTCGCGAGCCTGCAAAATTTGGACTACCCTGTGGATCGCTTGACGGTGTGGGTGGGTTCCGACTGGAGCAGCGATGGGACGGAGGCCATATTGGCCGAAGTGGCCCAAGAGATGCCCCATTTGAAGTGGGAGCGCATGGTGGAGCGTTCGGGCAAATCCAAGATTATCAACTACTTGGTGCAAAAAGGCCATGCGGACATCGTGGTGGGCACAGATGCCAATATCTTTTTTCACCCCATGGCCTTGAAGCATTTGGTCGCCCCCCTCGTGCTCGATGACCAAACGGATTTAGTGGGCGGTGAACTGACCTACCGCGGTCTAGGTCAAGGTGATAGCTACAAAAGCATCGCGACCGAAGAGCGTTCCTACATCGGATGGGAAAACCGCACCAAAGTCTGCGAAGGCGAACTCTGGGGCATGACCATGGGCGTTGAAGGCGGGTGCTATGCTATTCGTCGACAGGCCTTTACCCCTATTCCAGCCGGAACCTTCATGGAAGATTTTTTCCTGACCCTGCGGGTTTTCGCCAACGGAAAACGCGTACAGCATGCGGCCTTGGCGACCTGCACGGAAGATGTAAGCAACGATGCACACATGGAATACCGCCGAAAAGTCCGCATCAGCCATGGCAACTGGCAGAACATCTTTAGATACCGGATGCCTTGGACGCTTCGCTCGTTGGGCGTTACGCTGGCATTTGTGGGTCATAAACTGCTTCGGTGGGTCTTCCCGCTGATCGTCAGTGCCGTTTTGCTGTCTCAGCTCGCCACAGGGCTTTACTACCGCGAATTTGCGTTGGTGGCCTGGAACCTCCTAACCTTTGGCACTGTGGCGGCGTTTCTGCTCTATCCACGCACGCTCTTGCCAAAAGTCCTAGCCAAACGCATCAAACCCCTTTCCTATTTTACCTGGATGAACATCGCCTTGATTCACGGGTTAGTCCAATTCCTGCGCAGTCCCCGGAACACGTCCGGAGTTTGGCAGCCTACAAAGCGCAACAACCAATGAGCCCCTCCCCTTTTAGTTCGATCGAAGAAGCTTTAGCCGATTTAGCTATCGGCAAGATGGTGATTGTCGTTGACGACGAAGACCGCGAAAACGAAGGGGATCTCCTGGCGGTGGCGGAAGGCATTACCGCGGAGACCATCAACTTTATGGCGACCCACGGTCGCGGCTTGATCTGCGCCCCGCTTCCCGATCACCGCTGCGATGCCTTGGGCCTTACGCCTATGGTTCAGCACAACACGGATCCCCATGAAACGGCCTTTACGGTGTCTGTGGATTTGAAGGGAAATGGCGTGACTACAGGGATTTCCGCCTTGGACCGCGCGAAAACGGTCCAAGCCCTGGTGGACGCCGAGAGTCGTCCCGAAGATTTCCAACGTCCCGGCCATATTTTCCCCCTGCGCGCACGTCCCGGGGGCGTATTGCGTCGGGCGGGACATACGGAGGCGGCGATTGATTTGGCCCGTTTGGCCGGTAAGCAACCGGCTGGTGTGATTGTCGAAATTATGAACGAAGACGGGAGCATGGCTCGCCTGCCCGAACTCATTCAAATGAGCCAAAAATGGGGCCTCAAGCTCATCACGATTGAGCAGCTCATCGCCTACCGGATTGAGCGTGAATCCCTGATTGTATTGAAAGACCATTGGACCGTTGACACGGAACAAGGGCCTTTTGACCTTCACGTCTTTGAACAAACCACCACCCACCAAGTGCACCTCGCCTTGAGCCGCGGTACTTGGACGGCCGATGAGACCATCCTCGTCCGCATGCAGTCTGGAGAACGTCGTGGTAGCATTTTGGACGATTTACAGGGTGGAAAAAGTCCCTTTGTACATGTGCAACGTGCCCTTCAAAAGGTGGCAGAGGCCGGAAAGGGCGTGGTGGTTTGTATGAACCAGCGTCCAATCCAGCCTAGCGTGGAGGACTTCGTCACGAAGCTGCGCGCTACCAGTCAGGAGCAACCCTCCTTTGGGAAGGATCCGTTGGATTATGGCGTGGGTGCCCAGATTTTACGCCATCTCGGCGTACAGCACATCACATTGCTCACCAACCATCCTATGAAGCGCGTGGGTATTGAGGGCTATGGCCTTCACATTGAGGCCAATCAGACGCTCTAGGGCTGACTTTTCGAACGCAATCGCTGCCAGAGCTGACTCCAGCTGGATCCACTTAATTGCAACTGGACACCAAGGCCTTGTTTTTGAGCCACAGGTTGACCGGTAAAGGCCATGTCGGAATTTCGGACCGAATACGCCTGCGCCACCCAACGACCGTCCTCTGACAAGCGGTAGGTCAGCGTCACATCACCTAGCCCCAAGGAGGTCTGCCGAGCGCCCACGGGTATGCCCACCTCTGTTTGAATTTTCAGCCGGTCGTCCATAAAACTTCGGCCAATACTGGCATCCATCTGACGTTGCAGCGTCTGCGCATCGTTGGAGTAGGCCAACTGCACATCCCAGTTGCTGCCCAGCCCTTGCGACATGAAATTGGAGAACTGTTGGGCAAGCACCTGTGTCGTGTTGGTTTCCACCGCAGAAACTCCCGTCGTCGACCAGCCCTGTTGCTGGTCCCAGAAGCTGTGAAGCGTCAACAGACTCAGGACTTGTGTGGTCTTTTCGTCCGCCGAAACCAAACGGCTTTGCAACGCAGCCTGAGTCGCACTGCCAGCTGTCGGTAGGGCGATATCAAAGCCCAAATTGGGCTGCATCAGGTCGTCCGTCACATGCAGTTTGACATCTACGGGTAGGCGCTCCTGGCTGCTCAGACCTAAGTAAGGCCCTGGGTTGGTGCGGGTTTTATAGACTGCCGTAAGATCTACTTGGGCATGGTAGGGATCGCCCGACCAGGTGAGGTTGGCTCCGGTTTCTACCGAGAAAGGCTTGTTGATTAAGTTCTCCAACGTAAAGAGGTAGGTGCCTTTGTTGAGGGTCAACATCCCGTTCATTTGCAGGTCGCCGCTGTTGGGATAGTCAATGCTCAGCTCGCCCTGGCCTTGACCTTCGAGGATGTCGCCGACCGTTTCGTCGAGGATGATTCGGGCCGTAATAGCGGGCGTGACATGAACCTTGAGCCCCATATCAAAGCGGAAATCCGACTTTACCTCGGTAGTGGCAAGTCCTAGCGCAGTGGCTTCTCGTTTTTTAAACGACATGAATCCTACATCGTCGAGGGTAACGGGCGCGTCTAAAGGCAGCACAAACAGGGAGGAATCCAATGGAGTAGCCTCGAGGTCTAAGCGCAGCCCCGAAAATCCTCCTGAGAGCCGTCCCTCTCCTTTTGCTCGAACATGTCCGTAGAAATTCTCTCCTTGTTGCAGATCCACCGCCAAAAAACGCGCGCTGCTGAAGAGGAAATCGACAGTTTTACCCGGGGGTGCTTTGAAGTCCACCTTGCCATTTACGGCCAAAGTCCCTATGCCTTTTTGGTCTTTTAGAGGGCCTTGCAAGGTCAAGGTCTTACCCCGGAGGCTCAAGCGAGGACTTCCTTCGTAGCGAACACCCGTAATGGGCACTGTAAACGCCGCATTCTCAAGTCGCCCGCCCCCAGAGCCTACAAAATCTCCATTGATTTCGCGTAGACCCAGTTCCGCCGTAAGTTGCCCTGTCCAGTCTTCTAAACTGCCTTCCGTAAAGCCGTTTAACAGATTCAAGGGAAGTCGGTCGATGGTAAATTCCATGTCCCACGTAGGGTTGCGCTCGCCTGTGGCCGTAAACCACAGAGAATCTTGACCCGGCCAACCCGCCAAGGCTTTCATAGCGACTTTCCCTGTTTCCATGTCCACATCCCATTGGGATTCCATGGTTCCAAGTGAGCGCTTATCTACCAAGAGTTCAGGTATCCAGGCATCGGCACTTGTTTGCCACTGCCCTATGGCTCCTGCAAAGATGAACTGACCCCAGAGCTCTCCTTCGATGGGGAGTTCGGGCAAGCCAAAGGCCTGCGTCCAAACCGCCAAGGGCAAGGCCTCCCATGACACGCGGAGCACCTCATTGGCGTCAGGGCTCAAGGCCCCCACCACGCCGATAGCGCCTGCTTCTCCGGACCACACCAAGGCGTCATTAAATGCAAAGCGCTGCCGGTTCCAGTCATACGCTAAACGCTTGCCCCCAGAAAATTCGCCCTTGCGCCCTTGAATTTTGAGCGTACTCGGCAACAACTCCCCTTTCCAATGACCTCCATCGCGTTCTAGTGCGAGGTTCATGTCTGAAACGATTCCAACATCGCGCGCTTTGAAGGCCATTTGAAGGCGGTCTTTTTGGTCTCTGCGACTAAACCAATGCAGCCCTGCATCGAGAGCGTCCGTTTTTAGGCTGAGATGCGTTTCCGTCGGTCGAAAGCCCTGAAGGGGGGACGAACTCTCAAAGGTCCAAGGACCACCGGCTAGGTTTCCTGTAGCTGTGAGTTGTTGGTAGCCTTTTTTGCGCGCATAGTTCGCCTCAAATCCAGGTCCTGCTAGGGATATTTCCTGTATACCTTGCTGTACCACCCACTGAAAACGGCCTTCCAGCCACGCGTTCAAGGCTCCCGGCGCGTCCGAGGGCAGTTCCTCTAGGTTCCACGTCAACGGGCCTGTGCGGCTGCTCAAACTCGCCCTGAAATCGCCCACGCGCGCTTCCAGGCTGTGGATACCTGCTTGTGACGCCTGCCAGTCTAGGAAGAGGGGCGAATACCCTGCATCCAGGGCATTTTCCAGGTGAGCACTACCGCCATGGGCCCATGAAAAATAGCCGGACACCTGACCTTGAACGGGCAAGCCTAGACCTTCCAGCCAGGTCGTATGTTCATTCCAGTTCCAGGAGAGAAGGATCTTCTCTTGATCCAGAAGGAGATCGCCCTCCAGCCGCTGAATATGAGGTGTTTGCAGGGATAAAGCCAGGTGGAGTTTGTCCAAGTCCCCAGCACCCTCCAAGGACCAACCCTCCAAAGATTGATCTCTCCAGCGCACAAGTCCCCCCTCCCCGTGCCATTCGGCATACAGCGCTGGCGCAAAGGTTATGTCAGCGCGAAGACGTCCGTCTAGAATCACATCCGCCAATTGCGCATCTAGAACAGCGCCTTGCCAATTATTCCAGAGGAAGTCTGCCGTGGCATTTTCAAAGGTTCCCGTCACGTCGATGCGAGCCAAGCGCTGATCCTCCTGGTATTCCTGGACCTCCAGCGACCAAGCTTCTCCTTGAAGCGCCCCTTCTGCGGTCCAGATTCTATCGCGCCAGTAGGCTTGTGTGGCCAAAAGTTGCCAAACCGTGTAGCTGGTGTCGCCTTGGATGGCCCCAGAAGCACTGCCCTCCCACGTTTTCCCCGATACATCCCATTGAAGGATCGGTCCCGTTTCCAAGAGCATGAGCTGACTCTCCGCCAGCCAAGCCGCTGTTTCCGCAGATAGGGTCCAAGTTTCCGTCGCAGGCGCGTAGGCGCCATGCAAGGCCATAGCCTCCAAGCCGTCCACTGGCAGGGAAAGCACCGCATCCAGCCCATGCGCCCCCTGATTAGAAACGTGTGAAAGTGCCAGGTTAAGCGCATAGGACGGCTCACCGGCGCTCGCTTGGTAGCGAATGTGGCCTTGTACGCTGTCTATGTGCCACAAAAAGGAATCCCCCGTCGTGTCCGTTGGCAGCCAAGGATCTACCCAATGGGCCCAGTCCCCGGAAGGTTGGCCCATGATTACCAAAGAGTCCCAGGTGCACGAAGCCACGTGGAGCACGCCACCCGAATAGCCCAGTCCCTTCGTTTTTAGCCCATATAGCACTACGGAATCGCTGTCCTTTCCGAGGGCCACACGCTCGAGCGCTATCCCGGTCCAGGGCTCCCACGCAAGGCCTTCCCAATGCAGCGCAACGGATGTATCCAAGGGGTGGTCCGCTACCCAACTGCGAAGCCAATGGTCCACGTAGGAACTGACTCGGTCTGGATGCGCCCCCAGCCATGCCACGAAGCTCGCTCCGCCGATCAGCAGCGTGATGAGCAAAGCAAGGAGGATGACGAGGATTCGGCGCATGAACACGAAGGTAGAGGTACCTTTGCAGCATGACAATGACCTTGCCAAGAATTCTGGCCATTGAAACAAGCTGCGACGACACGTCCGTAGCCACACTGGAAGGCTTCCAGGTGCGTTCCAATGTGGTCTACACGCAAGTACTCCACGAACAGTATGGCGGAGTCGTCCCTGAGCTCGCCTCGCGGGCGCACATGGAGGCTCTGGTACCAACCGTAGACAGCGCTCTGAAAAAGGCAGGTTGGGCGCTCAAAGACGTGGATGCCGTGGCGGTAACACAGGGCCCCGGGCTACTGGGCTCCCTTCTGGTTGGCCACAGCTATGCCAAATCGCTCGCCCTTTCGCTGGGGGTCCCCTTGCTCAACGTTCACCACATGGAAGCCCATATGCTCGCCCATTTTTTGGTGGAGCCTGGCATTCAGGAAACGGCCATACCCGGATTTCCCTACCTCTGCTTAACAGTGTCTGGCGGGCATACCCAGCTGGTAGTGGTTCATGATTGGAACCGATTTGAAGTACTTGGAGAGACGCAAGACGATGCAGTGGGGGAAGCCTTTGACAAAGCGGCCAAGTTACTGTCCCTTTCCTATCCTGGTGGACCCGTGATTGACCGTTTGGCGCAATCGGGCAAACCCATCTTCACCTTTGCACAGCCGCAGATGCCGGCCCTTACCTTCAGTTACAGCGGCTTGAAGACATCCGTGATGCGCAGCATGCAAGCCCGTGTGAAGGAGGTTCCCGCCAGCTTGACGGACGAACTTTCCGACTGGTGCGCCAGCATTCAGGTAGCCATGGTACAGCCCCTGCTTGAAGGGCTCCAAGCTGCCAGCCTTCAAACCGGCATTACACGCATTGCATTGGCGGGAGGCGTGAGCGCTAACTCGCACCTGCGCCAATCGTGCCAAACACTGGCCTCAGAACTCGGCTGGGACCTCTACCTCCCTCCTTTTAGCTACACGACGGACAATGCCGCTATGGTGGGTGCCGCGGGCTACTTTGCCTTTCAACACCAGCGCTACGGTTCTATGAGCAGCGCCGCAAAAGCGAAAATGCATGACTAAGCAAGTCATCGGCCGATTAGAACACGTAGACTTTCCGACCTTGGCGTGGCTAGACGTGGCGTGCCGCGTGGATTCGGGGGCCTACCGCTCCAGTTTGCACTGTGAGGCCCTTCACGTCACGGACGGAGTCCTCCACGTGCAATTTCTGCCCGATGGCCCTTGGACAACGTTTGAAACGTTTGGCCAAGCCACCGTTAAATCCAGCAATGGCAGTGCAGAAGAGCGCTTTTTGGTGGACTTGCCCATGCGAATCTTTGGCACCATTTTTACAGCCTCCTTTACCCTTACCGACCGCACCGTCATGAGGTACCCTGCTTTGCTGGGCCGAACCTTCCTCCGCGAGGGTTTCTTGGTGGACGTTCGGCGCAAAGACGTATCCAAAAAACAAAGCCTCAAGCGCCCATGAACCTGTTGATTCTCTCTGCCAACCGCAACTTGTATTCGACGCGTCGCCTCGTGACCGCCGCTGAAGAGCGTGGCCACACCGTCAAGGTGATGAATGTGCGCAAGAGCTACGCCGTCCTCGCGAAGGGCGAATTGGACATCTACTACGGCGATCACAAGATTGAAAATGTAGATGCGGTCATTCCTCGCATCGGTGCATCGCTCACGGTGTATGGATCGTCGATGCTGCGCCAATTTGAAATGAAGCACATCTTCACACCGGTGAGTTCTTTGGCCCTTGTGCGTTCACGCGACAAGCTACGTGCGCTTCAAATTTTGGCCAAAGAAGGCGTGGCCATCCCCAAAACAGCAGTAGCCAAGCAGCCTACGGATATTGAGTCTTTGATTAAGATTGTAGGAGGTGCTCCCTTGGTCGTGAAATTATTGGAGGGCACCCAGGGCAAAGGGGTCGTGCTGGCCGAATCTAAGACGGCCGCGAAAAGCGTCATTGAAGCCTTCTATGGCCTGAATGCCAACATCTTGGTCCAAGAGTTCATCAAGGAGGCCAAAGGCGCCGACGTACGCGCCATTGTCGTGGGCAACAAAGTGGTAGCAGCCTACAAGCGCCAAGGCAAAGAGGGCGAGTTCCGTTCCAATTTACATAGCGGAGGACATGGATTGCCCATTAAACTCAAAGCCTCTGAAAAGAAGGCAGCGATTCAGGCGGCCCAAGCCCTCGGACTCAAAGTAGCCGGCGTGGATCTGCTCCAGAGCGATCGGGGTCCTTTGATTCTGGAGGTGAATTCATCCCCGGGATTAGAGGGCGTGGAGCGCACCACTGGCATCGATGTGGCGGGTGCCATCATCGAATTTATCGAAGAAAACTACCAAGCGTCTAAGCTTAAGAACCGCGATAAAATCGGGGCCTAATGCATAGCTTCTGGGGATACAGAGAGGGAACGCAGGTTCATTTGGACCCCGAAGAGGTGGTGCACGCCACCAAAGTTCTTCGCTTGGAATCCGGCGCAGAAGTGCTCGTTTTTGATGGAAGTGGGTCTGTTTACATGTCTCGTATAGAGAGTGTTAGCAAAAGACATGTCTCCGCTTCTATTCTGGAGGAGCTTCCCGAGTATGGCGCGGTGACCGGGCACCTTCACATCGCCATAGCCCCAACGAAGAATGTGGACCGCATGCACTTCTTCCTGGAAAAGGCGGTGGAGATAGGCGTTCACGCCGTGACGCCTATTTGGACCTTTCATTCGGAACGGAAGCACTGGAACGCGGAAAAAGCCTTGAAAATCATGAAGGGCGCCTGCACGCAGAGCCACAAAGGCCGACTGCCACTCCTCCACTCGGCACAACCGCTGGAGGCGCTTTTAAAGGGCGCCCAAGAAGAAAAACGCTACATCGCCACGTGCTTGGACCGCCCCAAAAACAGCCTCGTGGAGGCTTTTGCAGCTGCGCCTATGGCCACTTCGCTCGTCCTGATTGGACCGGAAGGCGATTTTTCAGAGGCGGAATACAGACAGTCGGAGGCGTTTGGCTTCCAGCACGTTCATTTGGGCCCGCACCGTTTGCGAACAGAAACCGCCGGCCTGTATGCCGTCGCTGCCTTTGCACAGCGTACGCTCTAAGCCCTTTTACGAAAAGCGAAGAAAGTCCGGATCCTCAATGGGGGTGTTCCGAAGGAATTCGGTGGCCGCCTCAATTTCGGTGGCCATCACGCGGTCTCCCGGAACCGCAGGGACTTTACCGCGATACGCCGCCACGAGAGAGGCTATGAAACTTCCTGAATCGCGTCCGGATTGCTCCAGCGCGGAGACAGCAGCGATCCATTCCATGCCGAGGAGGCTCCAAATTCGGCCCAGCACCTCATGCACATGCACCCCTGCGATGCTGCCCATGCTGACATGGTCTTCTTGGCCCGCTGAACTGTCAATGCTGTCCGTGCTGCTCGGGTGAGACAGGACTTTATTGCGGCTCACGAGCGATGCGGCGGAATACTGCACGATCATCAAGCCACTTTCGGTGCCTGGATTCAAGGCCAGGAAGGGCTTGAGGCCGCGCTTGCCTAGACAGAGCTGGTTGAGACGGCGCTCGGAAATGCTGCCCCATTCGCACAGGGCCATTTTTCCATAGTCGAGAGCCAAGGCCAGGGGCTGTCCGTGAAAGTTACCGGCCGAAATCACATCCCCGTCCTCCGTAAACACATTGGGATTGTCCGTGACGGCCTCGGCCTCCCGGAGCATCACCTCCGTGACATGCTGCCACACATCGTTGGAAGCGCCGTGCACTTGGGGGACGCAGCGGAATGAGTAGGGATCTTGCACGTGCTCTTTGATGGGCTGGAAATCCGCACTGTCTTGCAAAAAGTCGCGTACACGTGCGGCGACCAGCGCTTGTCCCGCGTGGGGACGTACGCGGTGAATGCGTGGATCAAAAGGAGCCGAACTGCCATCAAAGGCCATGAGCGACGCGGACGCCACGAGGTCCGCCCAGTAGGCAATGCGCTGCGTTTGGATCGCCGCCCACAAGCCGTGGGCCAGCATAAATTGGGTGCCATTGATGAGGGCCAATCCTTCTTTGGCCCCCAAGGTGATGGGCTTGAGGTTCTTACTCTCCAAAGCCTCCGCACCCGACAGGCGGTAGGTCCCCACCAAGGCTTCCCCCTCGCCCATGGCTACCAGGGTCATATGGCTCAGTGGCGCCAAATCTCCGGACGCTCCCAAGCTTCCCATGGAAGGTATGCTCGGCAAAATATCGTGGTCCAGCAGCGCATTGATAGCGACAACCGTACTCCATTCCACTGCGGAATAGCCCTGGCAAAGGGCCTTGACCTTGCAGGCCAGCATCAAACGCACGATTTCAGGTTCCACCAAAGGACCCGTCCCAGCTGCATGACTCCGAATCAAATTGGCCTGCAGGGCCGCCAGTTCATCGTCCGCGATGCGCGTGGTACACAAACTCCCAAAGCCGGTGTTGATGCCGTACATCGTATCTCCCTTCGCCATGCGGTTGAGCAAGGCTTGGCGGTTGGCCGTCACTCGATCTTGACTGTCGGAATCCAAGACGATATGTGCTTTACCGAGCGCTAGGGATTCCCAATCGGCTAAGCTCCACGTTTGATGCAGGGAAAGGGTGCTACGTTTCATTCGACTTTGGTCTAAGGGTTTCAACAAAAGTACGCTGTGCGTGTTAGGTGAAGCATGCAGCATCCCATATTGATTATTGGGCACCGCCAAGGTATTGGCAAGGCCCTGACGGAAAATTTACTTTCCCAAGGTCACAGCGTCATCGGCGTCAGCCGTGGCACCTCTGAGCTGGACCATGTAGGACTTACGTCTCTAGAGAAAGACGTGCGCGACCTTACCGCCGACGATTTGCCTCAAGCGCTTTCGGGCCTCGTGTATGCCCCCGGGAGCATCAACCTCAAGCCCTTTAAGAGTCTCAAAGAGCAGGATTTCTTGGACGACTACTCCATCAATGCGTTGGGCGCTGTTCAGGCCTGCCAGGTAGCCGAAAAAGCCCTGAGGGAAGGCAAGGGTTCCGTGCTCTTTTTTAGCACCGTAGCCGTAGGACAAGGCATGCCCTTTCATGCCTCTATTGCCATGGCCAAAGGGGCTATTGAGGGGTTGACGCGAAGTTTGGCGGCCGAATGGGCTCCCCATGTGCGCGTGAACGCCCTCGCTCCTTCCCTTACAGATACGCCGCTAGTAAGCAAACTCCTAGGGAATGAAGCACGTGCCCAGGCCGCCGCTGAACGCCACCCCTTGAAACAAGTAGGGCGTCCCGAAGACATTGCCGCATTGGCCGCCACCCTCCTGCAGTCCCCATGGATGAGCGGCGAGGTCGTGGGCATCAACGGAGGTATGGGCCGACTCCGGGTATGAGGACCGTTCATCGACCCGAACACTGGGCCGCCTGGGACGACCGCTACCGCGCCACCTATTTCAACTCCCTCTACGGCGGCCGCTTGGTGGCCATGCTCTGCACGGAAACTGAGCACGGCGTCAATGTATGCCCGGTGTCCCAGATCGTCCACGTCGGCGCCTCACCAGCCAGTGTGGGCATCTTGCTCCGGCCTGCGAGCGATCGACACCAAACCCGCGCCAACATAGAGGCGGGTGCACCGCTAAGCTTGCATTGGCTGCCGAGCAACGAAGCTCAAAATGCCCACCAATGCAGCGCCGCTTATCCCCCAACAGCCTCCGAAGTGGACGCCGTCGGTTGGACCTTTCATCCCGCACCCAGCTCGCGGTTAGAGGAAGCGCTTATCTCCGCCCACCTCACCTGGAAAGAGACGCACCATCTCTTCAATGGCACGTCCCTCTACGTCTTTCACATCACGGAAATTCAGACCCAAGGCCAACCAGAGGTAGATGGCTTTTGGGACTTCCAAGGCCAACTCTTGCATAGCCAAGGCCTTGACCGCTACGGGGAATTTGAAGCCCGCACCCAACAGCCCTATGCCCGCCCCTAAACGCATTCAAAAGGCCCACCTGCCGACCAAAGACTGCATGATCTGCGGACGCCCTTTCACGTGGCGAAAAAAATGGGAACGCGATTGGGAGAACGTGAAATACTGTTCGGAGCGCTGTTCCCGTCAAAAATCTGCCACATGATCGGCCGTTTGATCTTAGGGGACCAGCTCAATCCACACCACAGCTGGTTCAGTCAAGTCGAGCCCGACAAGGTGTGCTACTATTTGGTCGAGGCCTTTGAGGAGCTCACCTACGCGCCCCACCACCGGCAGAAGATGCTGGGATTCTTGGGGGCGATGCGCGCGTTTGCGGACCACCTGCGTGCGCAGGGGCATTCGGTGCGTTATCGGAGCGTGAAGGACCGAATTCAAGACCTTCCCGCCTTCCTCCAATCCGAAAAAAACGCCGGCCATGTGACCGCATGGGAAGCCCAAGAACCAGACGAATACCGGCTGGATCAAGCCATACGGTCCATCGTGGACCGAATGGTCTCTTCCGAGCATTTTCTCACAGAGCGCCCCGACGTAGCCACGCATTTTACCGGCAAGAAAACCTACCTGATGGAATCCTTCTACCGAATGATGCGCAAGAAAACCGGGATTTTGATGGAAGGAGATCAGCCCGTTGGGGGCCAATGGAACTACGATGCCGATAACCGCCAGGCATGGCCCAAAGGCCACCAAGCCCCTCCCATCCCCTTCTTTAGCCACGATCTACGCGACTTGGACCGGGAATTGGACGAAGTAGGCCTGCCGCGCTGGGGGGACTCCAGAGCCGCGGCCTTCCCTTGGCCCTTGAATCGAGAAGAAGCCCTTCAGGTGCTCGATGCTTTTGTGGCAGACCGACTCGTGCATTTTGGCGCGTACCAGGATGCCTTGGTGGATCATGCACCCTTCCTTTACCATTCGTTGCTCAGCTTTGCGCTGAATACTAAAATGCTGCAGCCCTTGGAGGTCATTCAGGCCGCGGAGGACGCCTACCGAAGGGGTCAGGCCCCATTGAATTCGGTAGAAGGATTTATCCGCCAAATTTTAGGCTGGCGCGAGTTTGTGCGCGGCATTTACTGGGCCGAAATGCCCGAGTATGGCCACCTGAACTTCTTCCAGCACGAAAAGCCGCTTCCCTCTTGGTTTTACACGGGCCAAACCTCCATGCGTTGCGTGGCCCAAGCCATCCAGCAAAGTCTCTCGAACGCCTACGCCCACCACATTCAACGCTTGATGGTGACGGGCAATTTGGCTTTGCTTTTGGGTAGTCATCCAAACGAAATAGATCAATGGTATCTAGGCATTTACATAGATGCACTTGAATGGGTAGAACAACCCAACACGCGCGGAATGAGCCAATATGCGGATGGCGGCAAACTGGGAAGTAAACCCTATGTTTCGAGCGGAGCTTACCTCCACAAGATGTCCAACCACTGTGCATCCTGTCGCTACAAGGTCCGCGAAAAGACGGGGCCTGACGCCTGCCCCTTCAATGCCTTGTATTGGGACTTTCACGACCGCCACCGGGACAAGTTGGAGAAAAACCCACGCATTGGCATGGTATACCGCACCTGGGACCGCATGGGGACAGCTCAACAAACGGCACTACTCGAACGTGCACAATGGATACACGAAAACGTCGAAGACCTATGACCGCATATTGGTGGATTCGGGACGATCAGCGCCTGCACAACCATCCTACCCTGAAGGCCGCACTTGCTTGGCGGGAAGAAACCGGTGCAACCCTCCGGGCCGTCTATGTACAAGGCCCCACGGCCCCTGCACGGTTTAGCGAATATCCGGATCCGGTCCCGCGCAGTTCCCCAGTCAAGGAGGCCTACCAGCAAGCGAGCTTGGAGGCCCTCATGGCTGGTCTCAAACAGCTAGATGTGGAAGTTGAGATTACCGCACAATCCCTAGAAGCCTGGTTGACAGACCGCCAGCCCGATGCCGTTTTCTTCACCTTTGGCGCCGCCTGGGAGGAACGTGAAGCGGAACGTATACTTAGCTCTTCCGGGGTGCCCGCATGGGGATACCACAGCCGAACCCTACTCCGACCTCAAGAAGCGTTTCAGCCAGACCTGCCGTCCACCTATACCCCATTCCGAAAGCGTGTCGAAAGCCTTCTCGGCGACGTCCCTTTCCCGGACATCCAACCCTTTGAAGGAAGCGCCAACCTCATCCAGCCCTTCAGCGCCAAGGAAGCCGAAGCACGTGCACACCTGTACGCCTATGTCGCTGCAGAGGGTCCCGGACGCCGCTACAAGACTACCCGAAACGGCATGCTAAACGCCCAGGACTCCACCAAGCTCTCCGCCTACCTCAGCCTAGGCCTGGTGCATCCACAGGAAGTTTGGAACCGCTGTTTAGAGGTGGAGAACGCTGTGGGGGGCTGCGAGGAAATCTACTGGATTCGCTTTGAATTGCTGTGGCGCGAGTATTTCCAGTGGGTAGCCTATGAAGCGGGCGCCAAACTCTTTCGAGCTAGGGGCCTGAAAAACGAGGCATCGCCCGAAACGCGCATGGGCAGTCGGAAAGCCTTTGAGCTCTGGACGGAAGGAAGAACGGGCGACGCCTTGGTGGACGCGGCTATGCGTGAATTGAAGGCCACAGGCTATCAAAGCAACCGGGCACGACAGAATGCAGCCTCTTACTGGATTCACGACTTAAAGCAGCCTTGGCGAGTGGGAGCCGCCTACTTTGAGGCTATGCTGGTGGACTACGATGCGGCCTCCAATTGGGGCAATTGGGCCTATATCGCGGGAGTTGGGAACGATCCTCGCCCCTTTCGAAAATTCAACACCCATAAGCAAGCGGAGCAGTACGATCCAGACGGATCCTATAGGGCGGCTTGGTCGTCTCAGTAAGTCGCTAGACGAGCAGCCAAGTCACTGAATTCCAAAGCTTCTTGATCTCCAGTAGCCAAATTTTTCAGCTGCGCTTGCCCAGCGGCACGCTCGGCCTCTCCAATCAAGATTACAAAGGGAATTCCCCGTTTTTCGGCGTAGTCAAATTGCTTTTTAAGCTTGGCCGCTTCCGGATAGAATTCCACACGAAGACCGGACTTACGCAAGCGCAATGCCCAGTCGTAGGCATGGGGCGCATCGGATTCGGACAGGGTGAAGACCAATGCTATAGGCGCATTGCTCAAGCTCACAGGTAAGCGTCCTAGCTCCTCCAAACAGAGAATAATACGGTCCAAACCAAAGCTAATGCCGACCCCAGAAGTGTCTTTCAAGCCAAAGATGCCGGTCAAATCATCGTAGCGACCGCCACCCCCTACGCTGCCCATTTGGACTTCGTTGGCGGTAACCTCCAAGATGCATCCTGTGTAGTAATTCAAGCCACGAGCCAGCGTAATATCAATGGCAAGTGGGGCTTCCCCTGCATGGTCTAGGACAAACTGCAACTCGTTCACGCCTTGCATGCCTGTTGCGGAAGATGCCAACCACGTGCGCAGAAACGCAAGCGATTCCGCTGCATCCCCAAAGGGCTGCATGGCAGGTTCCAGCGCGGCCAATTCCGGAGCCGAAAAGCCTTTGCTCTCTAGTTCCGCGAGCACACCCGATTTGCCAACCTTATCCAGCTTGTCCAGCGCCACGGTGAAGTCAACCAAGCGATCGCCCACCCCACTAACCTCGGCAATGCCAGCCAAAACTTTGCGGTTGTTCAAGCGAATCGTCACAGGAAGCTTGAGCGCCTGAAAGGCCTGCTGGTACAGGTGTATCAACTCCACTTCTTGCCACAAACTCTTGCTGCCTACCACATCCGCATCGCATTGGTAAAATTCGCGGAAGCGGCCCTTCTGCGGGTTGTCCGCACGCCATACGGGCTGCATTTGGTAGCGCTTAAACGGCAAGGCCAACTGACCCGCGTTCTGCACAACATAGCGCGCAAAAGGAACGGTCAAGTCGTAGCGGAGCGCCTTATCGGCCACTTCACTGCCTTTGGGCTGGCTTGGATCTGCGACGGATTTCATAAAGTCTCCCGAACGCAAAATCTTGAAAATCAAACGATCCCCTTCTTCCCCATACTTTCCCATGAGGGTTTCCAGGTTTTCAAAGCTTGGGGTTTCCAACGGACTGTAGCCAAAGACCTCAAAGGTGGTCCGCAGCACATGCATGACGTACTGACGTTTGGCTACCTCCTGGGCGGAAAAATCGCGGGTTCCTTTGGCTACGCGGGGCTTCATTACTTGACGAGTTTCTTGTATTTAAACTTCTTAGGCTCGGCCGAGGTTCCGCCCAAGCGCTTCTTCTTGTTTTCTTCGTAATCGGAGAATGATCCCTCAAAGTAGTACACTTGAGAGTCTCCCTCAAAGGCCAGAATGTGGGTACACACGCGGTCCAAGAACCACCGGTCATGCGAAATAATGACCGCACAGCCCGCAAAATGCTCCAGACCCTCTTCCAACGCACGCAAGGTATTGATATCCAAATCGTTGGTAGGTTCGTCCAGCAGCAATACGTTACCGCCTTCTTTCAGGGCCATGGCCAGGTGCAAGCGGTTTCGCTCTCCCCCGGACAGGATGCCAATCTTTTTGGATTGGTCGCCCCCGCTAAAGTTGAAGCGGGCCAAGTAGGCACGGCTGTTCACAATTTGGCCACCTAGCTCAAATTGCTCTTGGCCGTCGCCAATGATCTCGTAGATAGATTTCTCTGGATCCAGCTTAGCGTGGCTCTGATCCACATAGGAGATCTTCGCCGTTTCACCCAGGGAGAATGACCCTCCATCGGGCTGGAGCTGATCCATAATCATGCGGAAGATGGTTGTTTTACCGGCACCGTTCGGACCGATAATGCCGACAATACCTGCGGGAGGCAAATTGAAGTTCAAATCTTCATAGAGCAAGCGATCGCCAAAGCCTTTCTTAACATTCTTCGCTTCAATCACATTGCTGCCCAATCGTGGACCATTGGGAATGAAAATCTCCAGGCGCTGTTCCTTGTCCTTTTGCTCCTCGTTCATCAGCTTGTCGTAGCTGCTCAAACGTGCTTTGGACTTGGCTTGACGGCCTTTGGGGTTCATGCGCACCCATTCCAACTCGCGCTCCAGCGTCTTTCTACGCTTGGTGGCCTGCTTTTCTTCCTGCTCCAAACGCTTGGTCTTCTGATCCAACCACGACGAGTAATTGCCCTTCCAAGGAATACCTTCCCCGCGGTCCAATTCTAAAATCCAGCCAGCCACGTTGTCCAGGAAGTAACGGTCGTGTGTTACGGCGATGACCGTGCCTTTGTACTGCTGCAGGTGGTGCTCCAACCACAGAATGGATTCTGCGTCCAAGTGGTTGGTCGGTTCGTCCAAGAGCAGAACATCCGGGTTCTTCAAGAGCAAGCGGCACAAGGCTACACGACGGCGCTCCCCCCCTGACAGCACACTAATGGGCATATCGCCTTCGGGGCATTGCAGCGCGTCCATGGCGCGAGCCAAAACCGTTTCCAACTCCCAGGCGTTGCTTGCGTCGATGCGGTCTTGCAATTCCGCCTGGCGGTTCATCAATTTCTCCATCTTGTCGGGGTTTTCATACACCTCCGGCAAGCCGAATTGATCGTTGATTTGGTTGTATTCTTCCAGGATGGCCACCGTGTCTGACATGCCCTCCTTCACAATATCCATGACGGTTTTGCTCTCATCGAGCTGGGGCTCCTGCTCCAGGTAGCCCACCGTGTATCCCTGCGAAAAGACTACATCGCCTTGGAAATTCTTTTCCACGCCGGCAATGATCTTCAGCAAGGTCGACTTACCCGAACCGTTGAGACCAATGATGCCAATTTTTGCGCCGTAGAAGAAGCTTAAATAAATGTCCTTCAGGATGGCTTTGTTGTTGTTCGGGAGGATCTTGGAGACTCCCGACATGCTAAAGATGATTTTCTTATCGTCTGACATGAATACTGGAATTGAACTGCAAATATCGGCATTCCTGCGAGGCATGGTTGTTGTAATTTCCCCAACTGCATGCGTAACAGGCTATTTCTTTTCTTTTTTCTGCTGGGGCTGACCGCCTTGGGGCAATCCTCGGTGCTCTTTTCGGGCCGAATCGTGGAAGACAAGACCCTCGAGCCGCTGCCCTGGGTCATCATCGTCAATGCCCGAACGGAAGAGGCCTTTGCCACCGAAGACGACGGAACCTTTAGTTTGCGCGGTCAGGCGGGCGACACCTTGGTATTTTCCAAACCCGGTTTTTCCTACCGCTATGCCGCCATTCGGGCCGAACAGAATGTGCAAATCACCCTCCTGCCCCAAAATTACCTGCTCAAAGAAGTTCCCGTAACCGCGTACAAACTGACGAGCAACTTGCCCAAGGAGATGCCGATGCAAAGCCCGGCTCGCCCCGAAGGATCGGGCATTCAGGTACCCACACGGGTCAAACCCACGATGGCAAACCCACTGGATCTGCTCTACGATCAATTTGGAAACCGGCCGCGTCAACTCCGTGAATTAGAAGCCATTTTAGAAAGTGAATCCTACCGCGAAAAATTGGCGGAAAGCCAAAACCGAAGCGCCCTATTCGAACTCACCGGTTTGACCGCGAGCCAAGTGGAAGAATTCCTGCTCTTCTGCCAGTGGAATGAAAGCCAAATTCGCTCCGCCACAGACTATGTCCTGCTGCAGAGCTTATTGGTCTGCTTTGAAGAATTTCAAGCTATTCAAGCAGCCGAGGCGGCCGCGTCGCCCAATTAACGGCTGTAGTTGGGGGCCTCGCGCGTGATGGTGACGTCGTGGGGATGGCTCTCCGCAATGCCTGAAGCGGTAATGCGCACAAACTGCGCCTTTTCCTTGAGCGTCTCCACGTCTTTAGCGCCACAGTAGCCCATTCCCGCGCGCAAACCTCCGATAAACTGGTACATCACGTCCTTGACCTCTCCTTTGTACGGAACGCGGCCAACAATGCCTTCTGGGACCAACTTTTTGATGTCGTCTTCTACGTCTTGGAAGTAGCGGTCCTTGGATCCAGCTTCCATAGCTTCAACCGAACCCATGCCTCGGTAGGATTTGAAGCGGCGGCCGTCCAAAATAATGGATTCGCCAGGAGCCTCATTGGTTCCTGCGAGCAAGGAGCCCAACATGACCGAATCGGCACCCGCCGCAATAGCCTTGACGATGTCTCCCGTGTAGCGAATGCCGCCATCTGCAATCACGGGAACGCCAGAGCCTTTGATGGCCTCGGATACCACCATAACAGCGGAAAGCTGTGGAACACCTACACCTGCCACTACACGCGTCGTGCAAATGGAGCCAGGTCCAATGCCCACCTTAACGGCGTCTGCACCTGCGGCCACCAAGAATTTAGCCGCTTCTGCCGTTGCAATGTTGCCGACCACTACGTCCAAATCAGGGAATTGGCCCTTTACTTTTTTGAGCGCATCTACCACGCCCTGGGTATGTCCATGCGCCGTGTCAATGACAATGGCATCCACGTTGGCCGCAACCAACAGGGACACGCGGTCCAAAACGTCTGGTGTCACACCGACAGCCGCCGCTACACGCAACCGACCAAAGGCGTCCTTATTTGCATTGGGCTTGTTCCGCTTCTTGCTGATATCACGGTAGGTAATCAAGCCCATCAAGGTGCCGTCTTTGCGGACGACGGGAAGTTTTTCAATCTTGTTTGCCTGGAGGATGCCTTCCGCTTCATCCATAGTGGTACGCTCGTCTGCAGTCACCAAAGGTTGGGCCGTCATGACTTCACCTACAGGCTTGTGGTCTTCGGTTTCAAAGCGCAAATCGCGGTTGGTAATGATACCAATGAGCTTCTTTTCGCCGTCCACCACGGGGATGCCACCAATGCGGTATTCTGCCATTAATTTTTTGGCTTCGCCGATCAAGGCGTCAGCGGCCAATGTCACGGGATCCATGATCATTCCGCTTTCCGCACGCTTGACCTTGCGCACTTCCATGGCCTGCTTCTCAGCCGTCATGTTCTTGTGCAAGACACCAATGCCCCCATCTTGGGCCATCGCAATAGCCATGTTGGCTTCCGTCACGGTATCCATGGCCGAACTAATGATCGGCGTCTTCAGCGTTATGTGGCGCGTGAATTTGGATTCGATCCGCACATCGCGCGGAAGGACTTCAGAAAAAGCGGGGACGAGGAGGACGTCATCGTACGTGAGGTACTCTCCGATGACTTTGGGAAGGTTCGATTCCATGGCGCAATTTACGGTCTAAATTGCGTGCAAAGATAACGAAAAAGCCGCCCTTGTGAGGCGGCTCTTTGCGTTATTAAACGGTTACGCTTAGTAGATCAGAAGCAGGGTTCCGCGAAGATCTACGGGCTCTCCTTGCTTTGAACGGTAGTTCAATTGGTAGATGTAGCTACCCTCAGCGGCCTTTGTGCCATCGATCGTACCGTCCCAGCCTTTATTTACATCCCTTGTTGAAAAAACCTTAACACCCCACCTATCATATATGTCAAGACTGTAAGAGGCGTCTTCAACATACACATGCTTGGGTTTCCATGTGCGATTCTCTAGAACATTGGAATTTGGATTAAAGCTGTTAGGTATGAAAACCCTTGCTTTGTGTTCCCCACCACATGCAACATTCGATGTGCTTGTAAATACCGAACCATCGTAGTCCGTGAACATCAAGGGGCTTGGACCCTCAGTAGCCACCACCTTGTAACAGAAGATGCCCACATTATCCCCCAAGGGACGAATGTTGTCTGTGAAGATGGTGTCAGTAGTCGTGCCCACGAAGGACATACCGCCGTTCTCCCCTACGCTTCGGTAGATATCGTACTTCAATACGCCACCCATGAATTCTTGGTAAGGATTCCACGTCAAGATGTTGGTCAAGTTGTCCACGGGCTGAACTTCCAAAAGAATGTTCGTTCCAATGTTCGACGCGGTGTCAATGCCACCACAGCTATCCGTAGCTACAAATCGGTACTGGTAGCGGTGGTTGTTGGGGTCAGCGGAGAAGTCCTTGAAGCGAATCTCCCAAGGAGGAGAAACGGGTTTTGGAATCAAGCCCAACGATGTGAAGGGTGCACCGTCGCGGTCCGCACGCTGCAAGTCAAAGTGAATGATGTCTGCATCCTTATCAATAAAGGTTACCAACTCCACCGCGTTGTCGTTGCGCACAGAGGTCTTAGCCAGGTAGAGCAAGCGTGAACGCTGAACTGCCAAGGAATTGATGCACACCTCATTCGAGGAAGAGAAACGCTGACCTGCCGTGTCTACCGCTTTGATGTAGTAGCAGTAGGACCAACCGCCGATCAAATCGCGGGTGTTGAAAGCCGTATCGCCAGGCGCTTTTGTCGCCAAGAGAACGCCAGGCTGCGTAGGACCACCAGGAGGCGTCACATCCGCCAAAACGCGGTATTCCTTAACTCCGCCTGCCCAGCCGCGGTACTGGTTCCAACGCAAGCGCATGATGCCCTCACAAGGATCCATGTTCTCAGTCAGCAACATATTGTTGTGTGCAGCAACGAGCAAATCCGAGCTTTGGTTTCCACAGCTGTCCGTAGACATCACCTTGTAGCGCTTTACGGAGGATCCGGGCGTCGCACCAGGCAAGGGATACGGCATGCTTACCGTGTTGGGCACCGTAGCGATGGAATTCCATCCGGTACCAGGTACCCACTCCAGAATGTCGTAGTTGACAATGTCACCATTGGTGCCAGGCGTCCAGGAAATCAGTGCTGTACCGCCGTTCACCGTCACCGAATCAATCTTTAACACGTCGGTATTGTTCTGATCAGAGAAGAATCCTCCATCAATCGTGGAGTTACATGCACCATTGATCCGGATCTGGTACTCCAAATCCTGTCCACAAATGTTGACCGTGTCGTTAAAGGTCTTGTTGGTCGTGGTAGCTACTTGCGCCCAGCCTGCAGCACCTGTGCCTTGGGGACGGCGCCAGATCTCATAGGTAGGTGCGGCCCCCGTGTACGGAGCGTTCCAGTCCAACTGAGCCACAGAAGAGTTGGTGGGAGGAATAGGTGTAACGGCCAATTCCATCAAGCGAATCGTATCTGAGGTGACAGACGTGTAACCACATCCGCCTAAGGAGCGCATGTAATAGTAGTTTGCGCCACTCAGGGGTGCCACGTCCGTGTAGGATTGATCGCTGTAATTCCAAATGGTGTCAATGGCTATAAAAGGCACCGAAGGCGAGCCGCCACGGAAGACCACATAGGCATCGAAGTTCATACCGGTATCCAAGGGATAGCCCCAGTTGATAGTCAATCCACCTGAGGGTTCTCGGGATACACAAGCTTGTGACAAATCTGGAGGAACGGGTATGGTAGACACCACATTGATAACCACAGAGGCTACGCGAATAGCCGGCGCCACACAGAAGTTGTCTTGCATGCGAAGCGCAAAAACGTAGCGGTTCGTCGGCGTTCCACAGGAATTGTTCTGGTAGGAGATGTGGTTACAGTTGGTTTCCCAATCAAACGTAATCTCGTTGTTCAACGTTGAGGTGAACGAAGTTTGCGGGGACTTCGGAATTACGGTCGCACAAGGCGGGTTCAAACAACCCGAGTTTGGATTGTTCAGCGGAACCCCCAGCTG
>CAXRFY010000013.1:0-9601 GCA_964229925.1 Schleiferiaceae bacterium | reverse complement strand
GTTCGGGCCAAGATGGTGTCGGCCTTGGAGGAGCTGGCCAAAAGCCATGAAATTCACTGGCCCCTACACCCTCGACTGCGCGCGCATGTGGAACAGGGCGTCATGCCCAATACTATTCAGTGGCATCCGCCGTTGGTCCGTGAAGCCATTCTGGAACAGTTGGAAGCGGCCGAATGGGTCTTGACGGACTCGGGCGGCCTGTAAAAAGAGGCCTATTTCTGCCGTCGAAAGTGCATTGTTTTGCGCAACGAAACGGAGTGGGTGGAATTGCTGGAGACGGGCCAGTCCTTCCTGGTGAATCCCGAGGTTGCATCCAGTGCAGCCGCCCTTCACGAGCAACTCCTTGCCTGTATGCGGCGGGAAACGCCCACGGAATTTCCTCCGGTGTATGGGGAAGGCGATGCAGCGCTTCGGATGGCTAAGGCCCTCTGGCAAGACGGGCCGGTGAAGCCCAATGCCCTAGTGGTTCAAGGCGATGCCGAGAATACCCAGCTGCGCTTTGCGGCCGAGGTAGTGCGGCGGGGGAGTGGTGTACGACTAGATTTCTCTCCAAAGGGGGCGTCCTGGCCCCAGGCCTCCTGCTGGTCTCTGCCTTTTGAGCGGTGGTCGTTTGCGGAATTGGGCGATGACGTTTTGGCGAAAGCGGCGTACGTGGCTTCACGCGCTGAAGAACGTTCGAACGTTCAGAAGGATGCGCACGGGCGTTTCCTGACGGAGGCTTCCTGTATTGGGGCGGAGCTCGTAGCCCAGCCAGAGGTGCCCATGGGGCATGTCTGGGTGGAGCAGTTTGTGAAGCGCTTTCAGCCAGATTTTTCTCTGGAGAAGCGCCGAACCCCGGCCCCCACCGTCGTGGTCGACATAGATCACCGGTTTGCCTTTGCGGGCTTCCCAGCGAGCCACCGCCTGGCGGTTGCACTAAAGCAGGTTTTCACGGGAAAATGGGGCCTTTTGAAGGCTCAGTTGGGTCCCGTCGATCCCTTTGACGCCTCACAGGCATTTGAGGGCTTGATGCGGACCTATGGTAAGGTGCGTTGGCAGTTTTTTGCGTGGATTGGGCCGGAACGAGGTGCCCAGGACAAGGGGCCGAGTATTCAGTATCCGCCCGTGGCCGAAGCCCATGCGCAGTGGGCGAAAAAATTCCCGAGCACAGGCCTGCATCCGACCTACGCCCACCATGATAGGGGGCAGGCAGGGTTAGATGCGGAAGTTTGGGCTTGGACCCAGGCTACCTCTCGCATCCTACAGCGCTCCCGCTACCACTACCTCCGCATGGAAGTTCCACATTCGCAAGCACAGCTCGTGAAAGCGGGTTGCATCGAAGACTGGAGCATGGAATACGCAAAGCACCCCGGCTACCGAGCGGGCGTGGCGGTACCCATTCCCGCATGGGGTCTTGGCCCACAGGGAGAAGCATTAGATGCCGACGGCATCCCCTTGTTGACCTATGTTCCCGTGGCCTTGATGGACCAAAACCTCCTCGGGGAATCTGCGGAAACGATACAGGCTACTTTGACGAAGTGGCAAGCGGCCGCTCAGAGACATGGTGCCGGTTTGGTCCTAGGAACGCATTGGCGCTTTTTTGGGCCAGGTTGGCAGTCTTTTGAGGAAACTCGGGCCTACCGTCCATGGGTAGAAGGCTTGAAGGCCTTTTTAACTTTGTCGAACGCATGAAGTGGTTAGCAGGGACTTGGAGTTCAGAAGAATGGGCCACGTGGGCCAAAGAGTGCCCATGGGACTTTCCCTATGATCAAGAGGGCTATGCCGATGCTCTAGGGCAGACCTGGGGCGCAGTTGCGGGAGCAGGGTTGGCTTGGCCGATGGCGTACCGCCGAAAGGGAATGTTCTGGACCGCCTATTTGCCCTTCGGCATGCAGCAATGGGGTCCCGTGGGTGCGCAGGCCAACCGTTCTGCGCAGGTGCTAGCTGCCGCAACAGCCATTCCCGGCCGCTTTACCAAGGTGGATGTCTGCGTGCACAAGCCCGCCGATTGGCAGACGCAGAATCCGGTGTGGCGCTTGAAGGGCTTTCGCTTGGAGCGCTGGACGGAGAAACCCAACTATGTCCTGGATATTTCAGGGTCCTATGAGCAGATCCATGGCGGGTACAGCAAGCAGCTGCTGCGCAACTTGAAGGAGGCCAAGCGGCACGCGATGACGCTTTTTGAGCATGACACGCCGGAGACGCTGTATCAAGCCTTCGAGCGCTACCAAGGGGAGCGCTATGCGGTTCCGACCGGATTTGGACCGGCCATTCGTCAAGCCATGTACCACTTGCTCCACCAAGGCAAAGGCGCCGTGTGGTCCGTCTACGGGGAAGGCAATCGGTTTTTAGCGGGTGCCTTCTTTGCGTTTTCCGGGAATCGGGTGGTCTTGCTGTTTTCTGCGATTTCGGACGAAGGGCGTGAGACGCAGGCCATGGCGCATTTGCTGAATGAATTTTTAGTCTTTGCGGCGGGGCGTTGGACCTATTTTGATTTTGAGGGGAGTGAGGCGCCTGGCTTAGCGCGGTTCTACGCCGGCTTTGGGGCCGAACTCCAGCCTTATCTACGCTACCAACGCTGGGCCCTCCTATGACGCTGACCCAACTGGAGTATTTCTTGGCCCTGGCAGAATTCCAGAGCTTCAGTCAAGCGGCGAAAGCCTGTGGGGTGACGCAACCCACCTTAAGTGCACAGTTTCAGAAATTGGAGGAAGAGCTGGGCCACGCCTTGGTGGATCGAAAAGCACAACCCATGGCCTTGACACCTATGGGGCAGTCACTCCTTGGGCAAGCGCGCCAAACCCTCCAAAGTGCAGAGGGCATCAAACGTTTGGTGGATGATTTTGAGCACCCCGTGGTCGGCAGACTTCGGTTGGGCATAGTGGCCCCTCTGGCGGGCATTCACGGGGCCGAATGGTATGCAGCGGTCCAAGCCGCCTGCCCTCACGTCGAACTAGATCTCGTGGAGGCGAATCCGGCCGACTTGCAGCAAGCCTTGCAGCAGGCTGAATTGGACGCGGTCCTCACGCAAAGTGAGGGCTGGACAGGGCAGGGGCAGACGACCGTCCTCTTCCAAGAGGCATGGTGGGCCCTTGCGCCTAAGGAAGAGGCCCTCCTTCCTGCATGGTCAGATGGCAAAGCTTGGCTCATGGGGTCAGAGGCGCTCGCAGCCACCCGATTTGCGCGTCTAAACGGGTGGAAGGCCCAGGCTGCTCCAGGCTTCCAGTCAGACTCGGTCTATGGGCGAGCTTCCGTGGGAGCGCGCACGGGAAAGTGGGTGCTCCTGAGTGAGTCGGAGCTTGAGCTGCTGCCTGCATGGATGCAAAAGCGGGCACGCCCTGTGCCTGATGCGAAGCGAAGCGTGATGTGGGTGCGCGGGCTGCACGCGAAGAACGACGCGATACAAGAGCGTGTTCGGGCAGTTTTGGCGAGTAGAGTCTTGCCGGGGTTGCGTTCGGCTCAATAGAGGAGCGAGATGGCGGCCCAGATGACGAGGGAGGCCAGTACATTCATCCAGAATCCGACGCGGGCCATATCGGCCATTCGAATTTTACCGGAGGTGAAGACGATGGCGTTCGGTGGAGTGGCCATGGGCAGCATAAAGGCGCAACTCGCTCCAATAGTGAGGGGGATGGCGAGTTGTTCGAAGGGTATGCCTTGGGCAGTCGAAACCGCTAATGCGATAGGAAGCATACCGCTTACGAGGGCCATGTTGGAGAAAAGTTCCGTCGTCCAGACCCCGAGGAGGGTGAAAACCAGTACCCAGAGGGTGGGTGGCCAGCCTTGCTGCCCGGAGGAAGCGAGTGATTCGAGCCAACCGGAGGCCTGCATGCCTGCCGCTAAGGACATGCCGCCCCCAAAGAGGAGCAGGATGCCCCATTCGATTTTTTGAGCCTCCTCCCAACGCAACAGGGGCTGGCGGTGGGCATCGCGGACGGCAAAGAGCAAAAGTGCGCCGGTGAGGCCTACCCAGGTGTCGGTGAGTTGGAGATTCGGCAACAAGGTCTGCAGCCAAGGACGTGTCATCCAGGCCGTTGCGGTCAGGGTAAAGATGAGGGCCACGCGTTTTTCGCCGGAGGTCCAAGGCTCCGGTTGGGGCCATTCGACGTCGCGCAGGTCGACACTTGGGAGGTTCCGGCGCAGCAGTAAAAATGCGAGGAGGAGCAGGACGACGGCGATCGGGAAGATGCTAAGCGACCAGTCCAAGAAATAGACTTCTTCCCCGAGGGTTTGCTGTCGGAAGGCTGCGTACACGAGGTTGGGCGGGGTGCCGATAAGGGTTCCGATGCCGCCAAGGTTGGCGCCCCAGGCCATGCCGAGGAGAATGTTGCGTTCGAGCACGTCATTTTCGGTGGGGAGGTGGCGAATCAGGGACAGCGTCAGGGGAAGCATCATGACGGCCGTTGCGGTGTTGCTCATCCATAGGCTCAAGAGAAAGGTCGCGGCCATCACGCCTGCTAGGACGCGGTGGGATTGGCTTCCAAATCGACGGAGGATGGCCAGGGCAAAGCGGCGGTGCAGCTGGTGGTGTTCGACGCCACGGGCCAGCAAGAAGCCTCCTAAGAACAGGAAGATGAGGGGATGGCTGTAGGCGTTGGCCAGGGCGCTGGAATCCAGTACGCCAAAGCCCCCAAAGGTGAGAAGGGGTAGGAGGGCGGTAGCGGCAAGGGGAATGATCTCGGTGAACCACCACAGAAGCATCCACAGGGTGCTGCCCAGGACTACGCCTTGTTGGTTGGACCATCCCAGGGGGCCGCTCATGGCTTGGGCGGCGAAAAAGAACAGCGGACCGGCGAGGAGGACGGTGGTCTTTCGGATATTTGGGGCCATGGAATGGGTCTTAGCTACGCAGAATCAAAACAAAGTAAAGGAAATTAAAGCCGCCTTGCCGCCGGACTGGAAGGTTCGAACGGCCGTAGAAGCAGGTATTGTAGAGGAATTGCCAGAAACCGGGTCGACGTTGGAAGAAAATGCGGTTCAAAAAGCCACCTTTCTGCAGCAAACGGTGGGCGGAATGGCGCTTTCGGATGACTCAGGATTGGAGGTGCTTGCGTTGGGGGGTGCGCCGGGGGTGCATTCGGCCCGATATGCAGGTCCCCAGAAGGACGATGCGGACAACCGCCAAAAGCTACTGGTTGATTTGAAAGGAGTTGCGGACCGTCGCGCGCGCTTCAAGACCGTGTTGGCCTGGGCGACAGCGTCCGAGGTGAAGACCTTTGAAGGGGAAGTCTGGGGCCAAATTCTACACGAGGAGCGCGGCAGTGGGGGATTCGGCTACGATGCCCTCTTTGTGCCAGACGAAGGGGACGGCCGAACCTTTGCGGAGATGTCCTTGGACGAAAAGAAAGCCCTCAGCCACCGCAGTAGAGCGCTGGCTCGGTGGCGGGAAGCGTTAGGCCTCTGAATCTTTGAGCGCCTCTACACTGAAGTAGCTAAAGTGCACACTGCCGTATCGGCGGCTGTCGAAGCAGGCAGGGTGGTCGCTAAAGGAATGGTCCACGCTGTGTTCCAAAACAAAGAGCCCATCGGCGGGCAATTTGTCCAGGGCCAATCCGATCAATGCGGGGTAGTCCGAATAGTCGTAGGGAGGGTCTGCAAAAATGAAGTCCCATCGCTGCGGGTTGCGCTGCAGGTAGCGAGGAACGTCTGAAAGCACCGTCTTGATGCCCGTGTAGCCGAGCTGGTCGGCGGTCTTGTCGATGAATTTTAAGCAGTCGCGGAAGGAGTCAACCGATGTGACATCGGGACAGCCGCGCGAGGCCATTTCGTAGCTGATGTTGCCCGTCCCGGCAAAGAGATCCAGCGCGCGCACGTCTGCCCAGTCGAGGTAGTTCTCCACCACGTTGAAGAGGCCTTCTTTGGCCATATCCGTAGTTGGACGGACCGGTAGGTTTTTGGGGGCCACGAGGAACTTGCCTCGGTTCTTTCCGCGAATGATACGCATTAGTGCAAAGGAGCTAGAACAGTGAGTGCCGACCAGGGGTGGGAGGCCGACGTGTCAATTTTCTCCACAAATGGGCGAAGCGACTCCCAGCATTCTTCGTCTGCATCGCCTTCCCAAAGCAAAGGAACGTGCTGGGCGGGCAAGTGGCACTGATCGTAAAAGAGCATACACGCGTACGCCGCATCTTGAGGGGTCTGAGCCGGAAAGAGGTTGTGCGCGAGGAGACGTCCACCTTGCACAGCGGCAATTTCCAAACGCTGCCCTAAACGGTAGACATGAACCGCGTCGCGTTTAGCCAAGGGGCTGAGCCAGCGCTGTGCGTTCACAGCCATGAGGGGTTGGGCTTCGGGAGGTGTTTGGGCCGAAAAGCGGTAATAAAGCTCCATGCCGCGCTCGAAGCGGTACGATTCCCAGTGGCTGCCTTGCGGATCCAAAGGCCGAATCCAGGCGTCAGGGGCGTCCACCCAATCTGCCGGGAACCAAGCCGCAAAGGCTTCCTCGCCAAAGAGGTGCACAGCGGCAAACGAAGGACTGGCAGATTGACGCCAATCAGACGCTTCATCGAAGGAAAGGCTGAGGGCTGCTCCTAGGGGTTTCTGAGTTTTAGCGTCGATAGCGACGAAGTGCACCCCATCCGCACCGAAACTCATTAAAACGACAGAATCCTCCGGAGAGGATTCTGTTTTAGGGAAAAATGCCCAAGAGGTGGGCCACATATTACTTCCAGTTACCACTGAGGGTGGGTTCCGTGAGTGAACCTACGGTCAATGCATCGATGCGCAGGTTCTTGATGTAGGCTTTGTAATCGTCGTAGATGTCGGCGAAGAAACGTGTATTGGGGGCAGTAATTTCAAAGACCTGAACACGAACTCCATTGCGGTCAACATAGCCTGTAGCCATCTTAAACTGCGCCGTATCGTCCGTGAAGGGGATGAATCGGAGTGCGCCAAAGTCCAAATCTTCGGGGAACAAGTCTGGATTCTTGCGAATCAATTTGTCTTTCGCGGAGGTTTGACCAATAATGCGGTAAATGATGGTGTCCTTCAACATATCCGTCTGGTAGACTTTGTTGTAGGCCATGAAGGACGAGTCTTTGCGCTCAATAATGTTTACTTGGGCGTTTTCCAAGAAAGGGATCAACACGTCAAAGGTGCCGGCGTACTTGCCGTATTCGTCTTTGAAGATGAGCTGCGCCTCACGCAACTGCTCCAAACGCTCCGTAACTGCGCCGTATCGCTTCTCCTTGATGGCGGAGAATTCGATGGGCTCCATGATGATGCGGTAGATGCGGTAAGTGAGGACCACGGCTACAACGCCGAGAACAATGCGCAAGTAAAGAATGGTACGTGCCGTCATGATAAAAAGTTTGCGTGCCAAAACTATGAAATTTTACCTTGCGGCCTTGCATCCTTGCCTGTGAATTCCCACCAAATCCTTGAAATTCTTCGGAATGCGTTTCCGGCTGAGCCGACCGACGATCAAAGTCGTGCGCTTGAGGTGCTTACGGGCTACTTGGTCGAGGATCCTACCGAACGTCTTTTCATCCTGAAAGGCTATGCAGGTACAGGAAAAACCACCTTGATGCGCGCCTTGGCGCGCTCCGCATCCAGCCTCGGCCTGAAGGCCGTGCTGGCGGCGCCGACGGGTCGCGCCGCCAAGGTCCTTCAGGGGCAGCTCCAGCGCCGCGCCTACACCTTGCACCGCATGCTCTACCTTACCGTTCGATCCCCGGAGGGCGGGTACAAACGCATCAAGCGCGAAAACAAAGTCAAGCGGGGCCTCTTCATTGTGGACGAGGCGTCCATGCTGGGAGACAGTGGGGAGGCGCGGCACCTCTTGGAGGACTTGCTGGCTTTTGTTCGGAACGGAACCGACTGCCGATTGCTCTTGGTCGGGGACGAAGCTCAGTTGCCACCGGTGGGGCAATCCTTCAGCCCAGCTTTGCAGCCGCGGCATCTGCGGGACTACTACGGTTGGAAAATCAGAGGCGCTGCCTTGCAGGAAGTGATGCGCCAGGCGGCGGATTCGGGGATCTTGCGCAATGCCACTGCGCTAAGGGCCGCCTTGCAACTGGATCCCCCGGTGTTTCCGGCCTTGCAGAAAGCTGTGGACGTTCACCGCTTGGCCGATGCCCACGAGGTTTTTGAGGCCTTGGAAACCGCTTTTGCGGGGTATGAAAACGATTCGGTCGTCATCACGCGCAGCAACAAACGCGCCGTGGCCTACAACCGCCAAATCCGAGGCCGTCTGCTCTGGCGCGAAGAAATCATCAACGCGGGGGACAAGGTCATGGTGGTCCAAAACAACGAACGCTGGATGGACCCCGACGATCCCGTCGGCTTTGTGGCCAACGGCGATCAGTTTGAAGTCCTGAGCTGGCGCAACGAAGAGGAGCGCTATGGGCTGCGCTTTGCCGATGCCACCTTGCGCTGGCTGGACCGGGACGAGGCGCCCAATTTGGAGGCGAAGGTCTTGTTGGATGTGCTGGATTCGGAAACGGCTCGCCTGGCCGAACAGGACCTCAAACGCATCCAACAAGGGGCCTACGCGGAAGCCGAAGAATTGCCCAAGTCCAAGCGCGCCGCCTATCTGCGCGAGCACGACTACCTCCATGCGCTGCAGCTCAAATTTGCCTACGCGCTTACGGGCCACAAGTCCCAAGGCGGTCAGTGGGCCCATGTCTTTGTCGAGTGGCCCTACACGGAGGAGACGGGCGATCCTGACTTTTTGCGCTGGATGTACACGGCGATGACACGTGCACAGGAGCAGCTCTATTTGATTGGATTTCCGGACGCTACTTTTGCCGCTTCTGATGACGCACCTCTTCTTTGATTTGGACCGAACGCTCTGGCACCATGAGGCAAACTGCGCCGATGTGCTGGCCGAATTTTGTACCGAATTTCCAGAGCTCAAGCACCTCGACCCGGTGCACCTTGCGCACCGCTACCAAGTCATCAACGACGGGTTGTGGGACATTATCCAAGAGGCGGGCTACGGGGTGGACTACGTTCGGAACCGCCGCTTTCCCCAGCTCTTGCAGGAGCTCGTGCCCGAACTCCCCACCAAGGAGCGCCGAGAATTGGCAGACGCTCTAGAGCTCGCCTTCACCCAGCGCACGCCCAACCGCGGCGCTACCTATCCCGCGGTCGCTGAAACCCTGACTGCGCTCAAGGCGGCGGGCTATGGGGTGCACGTCCTCACCAATGGCGTGAGCAGTTCTCAGGACCGCAAAATCGCGGCCATGGGCCTCTCGGAGGTCATTGACACGGTTACCACCTCCGACGCCTCCGGGTCCTACAAGCCCGATCGGGGGATTTTTACCTACGCCATGCGCTTGGCGGGCTGCCAGCCCGAAGCCGCCGTGATGATTGGCGATTCGCGCCTTCGCGATGTAGGCGGAGGTAAGGCGGCCGGCATGCGGACGCTCTGGTTTGAGGCCCCGGATGCGCTGCCCCCCGACGGCGACGCCGAGCCCGACGGCACCTTCCAGCACTTCGCCGAACTCCCCGACGCCCTCCGCCGCATCGGGGCCTGAAGTGCGCGTTTGGCGCGCCAAGGGCAGGCCTCGGCCTGTATCTTTGCGGGAAAGGCTCAATTTTATGGTGAACGCGACCCCTTACGTTCCAAAAAACAGCATTCGTATCGTCACGGCAGCATCGCTGTTTGACGGCCACGATG
>CAXRFY010000012.1:0-2019 GCA_964229925.1 Schleiferiaceae bacterium | reverse complement strand
CCCAGAACGCGCTCCACTTTAGCCAAGACGGAGGCGCGGACTTGCGCGCGAAGGGCGTTCCAGTCTTGGCCATAATCTGCGGGCGCATTGACCATAACAAACCAGTTTTCCCCGTCCTGTGGAGCCTCTCCGGGGATGTCTTTGGAGGTAATGTTGATGTAGACCGTAGGGTCTTGAAAGAGCTCCTTGGTGTCAAAGAGAGCTTTGAACTCGCCCGGGTAGTCCTCGCTGAAAAGGATGTTGTGCAAGTTCAGTTCCGGGAAGCGCTTGCGAACCCCCCAGTAAAAGATGAAGGCCGACGACGACCGCTCCTGGCGCAGGGTTTTTTCGGGCGCCTTCAGGCCAGGCAGCAAGCGCCGGTAGGTGGGCGTGACATCCATGTTGCTGACGACCACATCCGCTTGGGTCTCGTCGCCGCTCTCCAAGGTCAAGCCCAGCGCGCGATTAGACGCGTAGCGGATAGCCGTAACGCGCTCCCCAAACCGGAACACCACCCCTTGACGCTGTGCCAAAGCCACAAGGCTGTTGGTGATGTCCACCATGCCGCGTTTGGGCAGGAAGGTGCCCACCCCAAACTCCAAGTGAGGGATCATGCACAGGGTTCCGGGCGCCTGGTAGGGGCTAGAGCCGTTGAAGGTGGCATAGCGGTTAAAGAGCTGGACCATTTTGTCCGTCTGGAACTGCTTGCGGTGGATGCGGTCCATGGTGGAGGTCAACCCTAGCGATGGGACCGCTGCTAAGGTCTTAAGCACTTCGGGCCGTGCGTACGTGCGCCAGTCGTGCAGCGAACGTTCCAAAAAGAAGCCCGAAGTCGCCTCGTACTGCTTTTTGGCCAGCGCAATGTGTTCAAGCGTGTGTGCGGCAGGCTCTCCAAGCACACGTTCCGCCTCGGATGCAAACGCTTCTGGTTCCGCGTGGGCGGTCAAACGCGTGCCATCCTCCCAGAAATAGCGGCAGGATTCGTCCTTCTTCAAGTACGGAAAGTGCTCCTCGGGGTTTTCGCCGCAGAGCAGAAAGAGCTCTTCGACCAAATGCGGCAGCGTAAACAAGCTGGGGCCTGCGTCAAAGCGGTACGCCCCCAGTTGGAATTCACTCAATTTGCCACCCGGATAGGCATTGGCTTCAAACACCGTCACGGCGTAGCCCTTTTGCGCCAAGCGTATGGCCGCCGCTATTCCCGCAATCCCGGATCCAATGATGTGTGCTACTGCTGGTTTTGCCATGCTTCTACCGCCTTTCGGACGCTTCCATAGCTCAACAAGAGTTCTTCCGCTTTGTTTGCGTCGAGACCGGTTTGTTCAGCCACCATGCGGGTGCCGCGCGCGACCAGTTTGTCATTGCTCAGCTGCATGTCCACCATGCGGTTGCCTTTCACGTGTCCGAGCTGAATCATCAGCGCTGTGGACAGCATGTTGAGGGTCATTTTTTGGGCCGAACCTGATTTCATCCGCGTGCTGCCCGTCACAAATTCCGGACCCACCACGACTTCCACCGGGAATTCCGCCGCCTTAGCCACGGGACTGCCCGGATTGCAGACGATGGCCCCGGTCACACAGCCCGCCGCCTTCGCAGCCTGCAAGCCCCCAATCACGTAAGGCGTCGTGCCGCTGGCCGCAATGCCTACTACCGCGTCTTGAGCCGTAATGGCATGAGCCGTCAAATCTTTCCACGCTTGCTCCGCATCGTCCTCGGCGAACTCCACGGCCTTCCGAATGGCGCTGTCCCCTCCTGCGATGAGGCCCACGACGACGCCGTGATCCACCCCAAAGGTGGGCGGACATTCGGACGCATCCACAATGCCCAATCGCCCCGACGTACCCGCCCCAATGTAAAAGAGGCGACCGCCACGGCGCATCTGCGGCAAAATCGCATTCACGAGCGCTTCCAACGCTGGAAGGGCCTGCTCAACCGCCACGGCGACCTTCTGGTCCTCCTGGTTGATGCCGCGCAGCAATTCAGCCGTCGACAGCTCCTCGAGGTTGTGGTGCAGGGATTCAGATTCGGTAATAAGCGCCATCT
>CAXRFY010000011.1:0-2918 GCA_964229925.1 Schleiferiaceae bacterium | reverse complement strand
GCCTGCTGGGATGTTGGTGCAGGGGGATATCACGGGAGACCGCTGCTTGAAAGACTGGGCAGAAGAAGACGTCGCCAAGCGCTTCAACAAACCGGGAAAAGCCTTTATTGGCCTCCCTCACAGATTAGACCGTCCCACCTCGGGTATTGTCGTGTTGGCGAAGACGTCCAAGGCCTTGGCGCGGATGAATGCGCTGTTTTCGGGCCGGGATATTCAAAAAACCTACTGGGCCATTGTGGAGGGCTGCCCCGCTGAACCCGAGGCGCGACTGGAGCATTTTCTACACCGCGACGGCAAAACCAAAAAGTCCTTCGTCTCCAAGCATCCCGACGCCCAAAAGGCTGTGCTGCGCTACCGCATCTTAAAAACAGGCGACAACTACAGCCTTCTTCAAGTGGATTTGGAAACGGGGCGTCACCACCAAATTCGGGTACAGTTTCAAGCCATCGGGCACCCCATCAAAGGGGATCTGAAGTATGGCAGCAAGCGCTCCAACCCAGGGGGTGGCATTCACCTGCACGCGCGCGAGCTGTCCTTTGTGCATCCCGTCAGTCAAGAACCGCTGCACATCGTGGCTCCGACTCCGAGCGATGCCTTGTGGTCCGCACTCGCAGCAGCCGAGTAAATCCCCTACTTTTAAGGCATGACCCACGCACAACGCCTCATCGCTTTTGCGATTGCCCTTTTTGTCCTTGTCCTCGTATTCAGTTGGCAAGAAACGAAACCGGACCATCCTTATGATTTCCACTTTGATGGACCCGCCCTGGTCATTCACGGTGGCGCAGGCGTCATCACCAAAGAAAACATGACCCCCGAATTGGAAGCCCTGGTAACGGCTTCCCTAGAGCGCGCGGTGGACACCGGCTATGCCATGCTCGACCGTGGCGTGGACCGCATGGATGTAGTGGTGCGCGTACTGGGCATGCTCGAAGACGATAGCCTCTTTAACGCCGGCATTGGCGCCGTAGTCACAGCCGATGGCCGCGTGGAATTGGACGCCTCCGTCATGGACGGCGAAACGAAGAATGCTGGCGCTGTAGCGGGTTTGCAGCACATAGCACACCCCGCGGCTTTGGCGCGTGACGTCATGGAGAACAGCGAGCATGTCTTCCTCATCGGGGAGGGTGCGGAGGCTTTCGCCATGGACCGAGGCTACTTCATCGTGACCAACGACTACTTCTTGACGAAGCGCCGCCGTGAACAGTACAGCCGCTGGGCGGAACAGCACAAACTGGGTACAGTTGGGGTCGTCGTACGCGACCGCGCAGGCCACTTGGCAGCTGGCACGTCTACAGGAGGCATGATGGGCAAGCGCTGGGGCCGTGTTGGCGATGTTCCTGTCTTGGGAGCGGGCACCTATGCCGACGACGCGGGGGCTGCCATATCCTGCACGGGGCACGGCGAGTACTTTATTCGGGAGGCGGTGGCTGCACAAGTTAATGCCCGAATGCGCTTCGGCGGCGAGCACCTTTCCGACGCCGCGCATACCGTTTTATTTGACGTTTTGAATGCCGACGCGGGCCAAGGCGGCCTCATCGGCATCGACGCCGAAGGACATGCCACCATGACTTTCAATTCTCCAGGCATGTACCGCGCCGCTAAAGGGGTGGAGAAGAAATCCAAGACGGGAGAAGCCACGCGGTACGTGGGCATCTACGGGGAGTAAAACCTGGGTCTGCCCCCTCCCCTAGTAGGGATCCACATCCACCACCACCTTCACGGACTTGAAGTCCGGGTGAAAGGCCAAATGGTCAACGGTCTGACGTACCCGCTTTTTAGTGGCGGGCAAGCCACGGTCAACCGGAAGCTTGAGCCAGAGATGCTGCAAATAGAGGTTCTTTACACGTCCTACGGAGGGCGCATCCGGGCCTAAAACACCTCCACCCAAAGCTGCATTCAGCTGGCCTGCCAAGTAGTGGGCGGCTTGCTGGGCCACAAACTCGCGTCGGTGGCGCACCTCCAAGCGTATCATGCGCACAAAGGGCGGGTAGTGGTGCGTTTGGCGGTCTTGCAGCAGTTGGTCCGCCATGGTTTCGTACTGGCCGGCTTGGACAGCAAGCAAAACGGGGTGCTCCGGTGTGGCCGTTTGGATGAACACGTGGCCGGGAGCATCGCGGCGACCGGTTCGGCCTGCTACCTGCGTAAAGAGTTGAAACGCGCGCTCATGCGCCCTAAAATCCGGCAGCTGCAGCGCGTTGTCGGCATTGAGGATGACCGCGACGTCCAGCCCTTGGATGTCCAAGCCTTTGCCGACCATTTGGGTTCCGACGACAATGTCCACCTCACCGCGTTCCAGCCAATCCACGTACTGGGACATGGCGGCTTTTTTTCGCGTACTGTCCGACTCTATCCGCAGCACCCGTGCCTGCGGAAAGAGCTCCTCCACCGTTTCTTGGACGCGTTCCGTACCCCTACCACGCCATTGCCAAGCCGATTTACCGCAGGAAGGACAGTGTGCGGTCGGCTGCCGGGACTGCCCGCAGTAATGACAATGCAAACTCTTGGACTCCTTGTGGTAGGTCACCGCGACATCGCAGTCCGTACAGGGTTCCGTCCAGCCACAGCCCATACAGGTCAAAAAGGGCGAGTACCCCCGTCTATTCTGAAAGACCAGCGCTTGTTTGCCTTGGTCTACCGCATGAGCAATAGCTTCAACGGCCGGCCGTGTCAGTGGGCCTTCCATATGCTGCAAGGCTTGGTATTTGACCAGGCTCAGCATCTCCACGGTGGGCGGAACGGCGTCGCCAAAGCGCTCGTCCAGGGCCACCCAGTGGTACTTGCCGCTTTTGGCGTGGTGGTAGGATTCCAGACTCGGGGTGGCCGAACCCAAGACCAATCCCGCCTGCAAATAGTGCGCAAGCCAAACGGCCACATCGCGCCCGTGGTAGCGCGGAGCGGGATCCTGCTGCTTGTAACTG
>CAXRFY010000010.1:0-10539 GCA_964229925.1 Schleiferiaceae bacterium | reverse complement strand
GGTACGGCCGTGGTGGAAATTAAAAGTGGCTACGGACTCTCCCTGGAGACCGAACTCAAGATGCTCCGCGTGGTCCAAAAGGCCAAAAGACTCACCCGCATGCCGCTCTTCGCCACCTTTCATGGCGCCCATGCCGTCCCCAAACGCTTTGACGGCCGACGCGAGGCCTACATCGACGAAGTGCTACACCAGATGCTGCCGGCCGTGGCGCACGAAGGCCTGGTGGACTTTGTGGACATTTTTTGCGAAGACCAGTACTTTACGCCCGATGAGCTTGCCCGCCTTGCCGCTGCCGCTCCAGTCCTGGGCTTGCCCCTCAAGGCGCACGTCAATCAGTTTACGACTTCGGGCGGCTTGCAAGCGAGTATCGCAGCGCAGGCCTTGAGCGTGGACCACCTCGAAGTGCTCAGCGATCAGGACCTGCTGGACCTTCAAGCTGCTTGGACGGACCGCCAAGGCCCCATTCCTGTGGCTTTGCACGGATGCTCGCTCTTCTTGAACATTCCCTACACGCCTGGCCGAAAAATCATCGATGCCGGCTTGCCTTTGGCCATAGCGTCGGACTACAACCCAGGGTCTGCCCCGAGTAGCAACTTGATGCTGGCGTGGAGTTTGGCCTGTCACCAAATGAAACTGACTCCCATGGAAGGCTTAGTTGGTTTAACGCTCAACGCTGCTGCCGCTTTGAACGCCCAGAAGCGCTTTGGCTCCATCGCCGTGGGCAAAGAAGCGCACGTCTGCTTGACGAAACCGGTCCAAAGCCTCGCCAGCCTGCCCTACCGATTTGGGGAAAATCTTGTGGAACACACTTTTGTCTTTGGCCTATGAACCCTTTTGAAGCCTTTGTCCCCCGTGCGGGCGAAAAACGCCTGGGCGATGTCTTCCAGGCCCAAGCTCCTGGTCAAGGCCAGTTTGTCTTTGTGGGCGTCCCGGAGGACATTGGGGTGCGCGCCAATCTGGGCCGCCCTGGGGCTGCTGCCACTCCATCTGCGGTCTTTGCAGCGCTGGCCAACTTCCCTGTCAATGACTGGTTTAGCAGCGATCAAGTAGGTTGGGCTTGGGTGGAAGTCGCGGACCTGCAGGCAATAGCCACCGAAACCACCGACCTAGCTGAATTGCGCGCCCTGACGGCTGAAGTCGACCAGCGGGTGCAAGCCGTTTTAGAGCCCCTCTTTGCCGCTGGTAAAGTGCCCATTCTCGTAGGCGGTGGGCACAACAACGCCTATCCCCTGCTCGTATCCGCTTCCAAAACACATGGGGTGGTAAATGCTTTGAATTTGGATCCGCATCCGGACGTTCGGGCGCTTGAAGGCCGTCACAGCGGCAATGGCTTCAGCTATGCCCATGAAGCAAAAGCTTTGGACCGCTATGCCGTCTTGGGATTGAGCGAACACGGTGTCAATGCCGCCAGCCTGGACTACCTCAACCGTCAGGAAGGCTGCACCTACGAAACGTTTGAATCCTGGGCGATTCGGGCCGAGCAGTCCATGGATCAGGCCCGAGAACGCCTCCTGTCCTTTGTTCAGAACCGTCCTTTTGGGCTGGAGGTATGTGCGGACGGCATTGCGTCCTGCCCCAGCAGCGCCATGAGCCACATCGGCTGGACCTGGCTGGATGTGGCTGAAACCGCATACCGCGCCGGCCAAACGGGCCAATGCGCCTACCTGCACCTCGCGGAAGCCTCCGTAGGCTTGGCCGAAGCCCAGGCACAATCCGCTCTGGCAAAATCCGTCGCGTACAGCGCACTTCAATTTATTCGGGGCTGCCAAAACCTTCCCTGGTAATGGCGCTGGAATGTGTCGTCAACATCTCGGAGGGCCGAAGGCAGGACCTCTTGGACCGGTTTGCCGATCGCCTTCGCCGCCATCACGGCGTCTACCTCCTGCACCAAGACCGAGGCTGGGACGCCAACCGCACCGTTTTCACCTTGGCCGGCAACTCGGAAGGCCTCGTGCAGGCATTGACCACGCTGGCGAGTGATTGCTTGGAACACCTGGACATGCGGTCGCAGAGCGGCATTCACCCCCGCATTGGCGCTTTGGACGTCTGCCCCATCGTCCCCTTGGATCCGGCCTCTGAAGCAGACGCGCATCGCACGGTTGCGGCTCTGGCCGATGCATTTGCGGAAGTAGGTATTGGCGGATGGTTCTATGCGCAAAGCGCCGTGCAGCCCGGCTTTGACCTCCTGGCCAATGTCCGAAAAGGCGACTACGAAGGCGTTTCCGCCCGAGCCAACACCTTTGACTTTGGACAGTACCAAGCCCGCTTTGGCGCCATGGCGCTGGGAGTGCGCCCCTTCCTTCTCGCTTACAACATCAATGTGACAGGCCTGGACCTAGAACAGGTCAAACAGGTCGCCAAAAATGTGCGCGAGAGCAGCCCCGGCGGTCTTCCTGGCCTCCGAGCCATTGGCTGGGATACCCCCGAATTTGGGTGCATGCAAGTGAGCTGCAACATCGTAGACCTTGCCCTGTGCCGGCCAAAACTCCTCTTTGATAGGGTTACACAAGAAGTAGAGACCATAGGAGGTAAAACAGCTGGCTCTGAGTTGATTGGACTGGCTCCAGCTTTTGCATTTTCGGATTACCCCAGCCTAGACGATGCCAGTGCACATTTGGGCTTGGACGCCCTAGAGCCCTTCGATCCTACAAAGCGAATCCTAGAAAATTTACTCCCAGCAGACCTGCGCTAAAATCTCCTTCTAACGCTTGGGGATAAGCGGATCCACCACTTTGTAAAACAAGGGCGGAACCAAAGACAAGAGCATCATGGCCGGATAGCCCGCAGGCATTTGCGGCGCCTCGTCGTGGTGTTGAAGGGACGGGTATTCCTTGTGCGGGGACGCATGGTGGTCGCTGTGCCGCGTGAGTTCAAAAAGCAAAAAGCGCCCCATGGGATGGTTGGAATTCCACGAATGCACGGGGGTCGCCGTTTCATAACGAAGGTCGCTGAGTTTTTTGCGGGTCAAACCGTAGTGCTCAATGTAATTGACCGTTTCCAGGAGCAAGAACCCAACGACCGAAGCTGCCACAAAAGGCAGTAGGGCGGCGGTTTCCACCCAGGCTATGCTCAGCAGCAAAACGATCTCCCATACGAGCAATCGTGCCATGCGCGGGGCGTCCAGGGCCCAAGCGGAGCGCCACACCCCAAGGACACTGCGCAGCCAGAACGCATAGACCGATTCACCGCGACGCGCCGAAGAGGGATCCTCCGGCGTTGCCACATGCTTGTGGTGGCCCCAATTGTGATCGATGTAGAACTGCCCGTACAGACTGGTAACGAGCAGGCCCTGTGCTAAGGTTTGAAAGTGCTTTTCGCGGCGGTGCCCCAATTCATGGGCCGTGTTGATGGCCAAAGAACCGGCAGATACCCCGTAGGCCGTGATGTGGCCCACCAAACTCAAAGTATCGCCCGCGGCGATATCCCCAGGAACCGTGGTCACAAAGAGCCAGAGCATCCAGAGGTGCGCAGGAACTACCAAAACCAGTACGGCGTCAAACCACATGGACCGCTCCCAGCGTGCGAGGGTCTCCTCGGAGGCGTTTTGCGTTTTAGGCGGGAGGATGACTTCCAGAAAGGGCACAAATCCAAACGCATAGGCGAGCGCTGAAAAACTCCACCAGCCGCTGTGACTCAAGGCCCACCAGACGGAAAGCGTCAGCGTAAAGGCCAGTAAATACCGCAAGTAACTCATGGCAATCAAGTCTATTGTGGAAATTTAGGAAGTTCGCCAAACATGGACAAAACCTCCATGCGGACAAACATCTCCTCGCTGTACCACCCGTGTTTTCGGGTCTTTTGCACCATGGGGCGGTGCTGTCTGCTCTGGTAAGCGAAGGCGTCGAGTTCTTCCGCCGAATTCCACACACTCAGCGTGGCTTGCTCCACAAGGGGGTATTCCCCCACGCCTTTGGCAAATCGAAGCCCGGGGTGCCGCTCCACATGCCGCGAGGCCGATGGCACGTTCCACCAGAAGCGCCAGGCCTGACTTCGTTTGATGCTCGCGCGTGTGAGTACCGCCAGGCGGGCGCCCGGTGCGGGTTGCGAAGTCGCGTTTAGCTCAAAGGGCTGCACGCCGTTCCACGTGCCATGGGCGCGAATAGGCTGCGCCGTAAAGCCCCATTCGCTCGATGCATAGCCGCGCAAATCGGTGAGCATAGCATCCGTGGCAAAGAAGGCCTCTGCATCTTCTGCGCGTTCCCAAACGGTGAACCAGGCATAGGTGCCCCAGTCCGGCCAAATGGAAAAGCCGTTGCCCGCGCCGCTGCCCAGCATTTTGCCGAAGCAGAGGCCCGGCGCCTGCAGTCCGTGACGGAGGGAAAGCCCCATGCCTCCGAAGGCGCGCCAACGGGCCTTGAAGCCTGAAAATGTCATAAATCGTACGGCGATGTGGCGGCCTTGGGGGTGCATTCGGTCAATTTGTCAGTTCTACAACGTCTAAACAGCCGTGGCATGAGGCTTGTTTCAAGACGTTCCGTAAAACTAAACCAAAGCACTATGGCGACTGGAAAAATCAATGTTTCGGCGGATAACATTTTCCCCATCATCAAAAAATTCCTGTATAGCGATCACGAAATTTTCTTGCGTGAGCTCATTTCAAACGCGGTAGACGCGAGCACCAAACTGAAGACCCTAGCCAATTTGGGCGAATTCAAGGGCGAAACGGGTGATCTGACCATTCAGGTACACATCGACAAGAAGAAAAAGCAGCTTCGCATTGTGGACCGAGGCATCGGCATGACCCAGGACGAGGTGCAGAAGTACATCAACGACGTGGCCTTTTCGGGGGCAGAAGAATTTGTGAAGCAGTACGAAGGCAAAGTCGAAAAAGGCGCCATGATTGGCCATTTTGGACTGGGCTTCTACTCCAGCTTTATGGTATCCAGCAAGGTGGAAATCAAGTCCTTGTCCTGGAAGACCGAAAATGAAAAGGAAGGCGCACATTGGTCGTGTGACGGTTCGCCCGAATTTGAACTCAAAGCCTGCACCAAAAAGGACCGCGGCACCGAGATCATCCTGCATATCGACGGCGAGAGCGAAGAGTTCTTGGAGGAGCACAAAATCAAGGAGCTGCTCAAGAAGTATGCGCGCTTTATGAGCATCCCCATCCAGTGTGGCGAGAAAGAGGAGCGCTTGAACGTAGCCGCTGAAGGCGAAGAGGCGAAGTACGAATCCGTCAAGAAGCCCGACATTATCAATGAAACGGAGCCCGCTTGGACCAAGAAGCCCAGCGACTTGAGCGAGGAGGACTACAAGAAGTTTTACAAGGCCCTCTACCCGTACTCCTTTGAAGACCCCCTCTTCCACATTCACATCAATGTGGACTATCCCTTTGACCTCACCGGCATTTTGTTCTTCCCCAAGATCAAGCCCAACATGGAGCTGCAGAAAAACAAAATTCAACTCTACCAGAGCCAAGTGTTTATCACGGACAATGTAGAGGGCATCGTTCCGGACTTCTTGACCCTGCTGCACGGAGTGATTGACTCCAAGGACATTCCTTTGAATGTATCGCGCTCTTACTTGCAGGCCGATGGAAACGTGAAGAAAATCAGCGGACACATCACTAAGAAGGTGGCGGACAAATTGGAAGAAATGTTCAAGGCGGACCGGGCCGATTTTGAAGCCAAATGGAAAGACATTTCGGTCATTATCGAATACGGCATGGTGACCGAGGAGAAATTCTACGAGCGCGCCCAAAAGTTCAACCTCTTCAAATCCGTGGTGGACGAGAAGTACTACACGATGGAGGAATACTTGGAGAAGATTTCGGCCCTGCAGACCGATAAAGAAGGGCAGCGCGTGGTGCTCTACGCCTCCAATGCGGATGCCCAGCACAGCTACATCCAAAAGGCAAAGGCGGAAGGCTACGATGTGATCTTGCTCGAGTCGCCTATTGCCGGCCACAGCATTCAGAAGTTCGAAGGCAGCCAGGAAAAACTTCGCTTTGCCCGCGTGGACAGCGACTTATTGGACAAGCTCATCCCCAAGGGCGACGAGCGCACGTCCATCCTTACGGACAAAGAAATCGAATCCCTCAAAGGCCATGTCGAAGGTGCCTTGAACAGCAAGACCTACACGGTGCGCACCGAGGCCTTAAACAGCGACGATGCGCCTATGCTGATTACCATTCCCGAATTCATGCGCCGCATGAAGGAGATGTCTGCTACCGGCGGCGGTGGCTTCATGGGCATGGGCGACTTCCCGGAATCCTACGATTTGGTGGTCAACACCAACCATGCTTTGGCGGGCAAAATTTTGAAGGCCGAGGGCGAAGAGCGCGATGGCTTGATTGCTCACGCCAAAGATTTGGCGCTGTTGCAACAGAACTTGTTGCAAGGTGAGGCGTTAACAGCATTTGTGAACCGCGCGATGGAGCGTTTGGTATAACTTAGACCCACTATGAAGAAGATTTTAACCTCCCTGGCCATCCTGGCCGTTTTCGCTGCTGGAGCTCAAGAGCTGCCGCAGCCCTCCCCTTCTACGCACTTAGAGCAGCGTGTAGGTTTAACGGATATCACCCTGGACTATTCCCGTCCCAGCGTGAACGGCCGTGTCATCTTTGGCGATTTGGTTCCCTTTGGAAGCCACTGGCGTGCCGGTGCCAACCAAAACACCAAAGTCACCTTCTCTAAGCCTGTTACGATTGCAGGTACCCAAGTGGCAGCAGGCACGTACAGCCTTTCCATGATTCCCAACAAAGGCGCATGGACGGTCATCCTGAATACCAAAACCGACATGTGGGGCGTCGATGGCTACAGCCAGGAAGATGACGTGCTGCGCACCGAGGTGACGCCTCAATCGATTCCCTCTGTGGAAACCATGCGTTTGAGCCTGGAAAACATTTCGGTGTCCAAGGCAGAGATTGTGCTGGACTGGTCGGATGTTCGCATCGCTTTGCCCGTTGAGCTCAACACGATGGAGTTGGCCATGGCCAATATTGATGCTGCCATTGCCGCAGAGCCTGAAAACTGGCGCGTGTACCGCAATGCGGCCAACTTCTACAACCAGAACAACATTGAACTTGCGAAGGCTTTGACCTACATGGAGAAGGTCATTGAGCTCAATCCGGACAACTGGTACAACTACTATTTGTATGCGCAAGTCCTCGCAAAGAACGACCGAAAGAAGGAAGCCAAAAAGGCCGCCAACAAAGCCCTGGAAATGGGCCGCGCCGACGCAGCCAAGAACAATGCTCCCTTCAATTATGCGGAAACGATTAAGCGCTTTGTATCTGACCTTTAAGGAGTTATCCATTAAGATAGACAAACCCGGCCCTGCGCCGGGTTTTTTGTTGAACCTTTATGTCCTAAAAGCGTTAAAAGCGCAGAAAACATTAAACAAAATGCGCAAGCTTTACCTCTTTCTCCTTTTAACCGTATCGTGGGTTGCCCAGGCGCAAGTCATTCGTGGCACCGTCGTAGACGACGCAAGCAACGACCCCATTCCGGGGGCTATTGTAAGCATTCAAGGCAGCCCTATTCAGGCACCCACGGATTTTGATGGAAACTTTGAATTGCGCGGCATGGTGCCGGGCTTGTACAACGTTTCGGTCAGCTTTATCGGCTACGAAGGCAAGACGCAGTTTGAAGTCCAAGTCACGCAGGCCAAAGCCGCGGTTGTGAACTTTCGCTTGCGCGAAGCCTTGCAAGTTTTGGACGAAGTGGTCATCAGTACCCAACAGCAGTTCAAACAGGAAGCGCAGTCCCCTGTGAGTGTGCAGAGCATTGGCATCAATGAAATTCAGCGCAACCCCGGTGGCAACCAAGACATTTCCAAGGTCATCCAATCGCTTCCAGGGGTAGCTTCCGGCGTAGCCTTCCGAAACGATCTCATCATTCGCGGTGGCGGCCCCAACGAAAACCGCTTCTTCTTAGATGGCATTGAGATTCCTGCCATCAACCACTTTGCGACCCAAGGTGCTTCGGGCGGTCCCGTGGGCATGATCAACGTGAACTTTATTCGCGACGTCGATTTCTACACCTCCGCCTTTGCGGCACAGCGCGGAAATAGCTTGAGTTCCATCATGGAAATCAACCTCAAGGACGGACGCACGGACAAGACGGGCGGCATTTTCCAGATTGGAGCTTCGGAAGTGGGCCTGACCTTGGACGGTCCATTGAGCAAGAAGACCACCTATTTGGCCTCCATTCGACGCAGTTATTTGCAGTTCCTGTTCAAGGCGATTGGCCTTCCCTTCTTGCCGACCTACAACGACTACCAGTTCAAAGTCAAGCACAACTTCAACCGCAACAACCAGCTCACCATTCTGAGCTTGGGTGCCTACGACGTGAGCGTCTTGAATACGGACCAAAATGAAACGCCCGAGCAGCGCTACATCCTAAACTACTTGCCCGAATACGACCAATGGAACTACAGCATTGGCGCCAAGTACACGCACTTTGGCCCTGGAGGCATTACCAATATCGTCTTGAGCAGATTTATGCTCAACAACGAGTCCTACAAGTATGAAAACAACAACCGCGATCTGGACCAGCTCTTGAACTATGCCTCGCAGGAAATCGAAAACAAGTTTCGCCTCGAGCACCAGGTCAAGAAAAGCCGCTGGGAGTCCATGGTAGGCTTTGGGCTGGAGCAAGCGAAGTACAATACGCAAACCTTTGACAAACGCTTGCCCGGTGGCTTCATTTTGGACTACGAAACGGATGCTATCTACTACAAGGCCAACGCCTTTGCCAATTGGGTAGGTCGCTTTGCAGACGATCGTTTGAAGGTGTCCCTAGGCCTGCGCACGGACATTGTGGATTTCAATGAAAGCACCCGCAATCCCTTGAATCAATTGTCGCCCCGTGTGGCCCTTTCCTACAATCTAACGGAAAATTGGACCCTGGACGGCAACTACGGTCGCTACTACCAGCTCCCTCCCTACACCGCCTTGGGCTACGTGGGTACGGATGGGGACAATTCGGACTTGACGTTTATTCAAGCGGAACACTTTGTAGCCGGCACCACCCAGTACTGGCCCTGGAACGCAAAGACGTCTATCGAAGGCTTCTACAAGCGCTACAGCAACTACCCCTTCTTGCTGCGCGATTCTATTTCCTTGGCGACGGTGGGCGGTGACTTTGGCGTCATTGGCAACCAGTTGGCGACGGCGACCTCCGACGGCCGCGCCTACGGGTTGGAGCTGACCTACCAGCAAAAGCTCTACAAGGGCCTCTTTGGCATCGCGGCGATTACCTTGGTGCGTTCCGAGTTTCAGGACATTAATGGCGATTACGTCCCCTCTTCCTGGGACAACGGTTTGATTGCCACATTCACCTTTGGCAAGCGCTTTGGCAAGAACTATGAGATTGGTGTGCAGTACCAACACCTGGGTGGCGCACCGTACACGCCCTTTGACTTAGAAAAGACCGCTACGATTTACAACTGGGACGTCCTCGGTCGTGGAATTCCCAATTACAGCCTGCTTAACACGGAGCGCTTGGGCGAGTTTGACCGCCTCAATGTCCGAATTGACAAAAAGTGGTTCCTCAAAAAGGTCAACATCGATCTCTACTTTGATTTGCAGAACGCCCTGGCCTATAAAGTGGCTGGACCCGATTTCATCGACGTCGTACGCGATGCAGACGGGAATCCGGTGATCAACCCAGACAAGCCTTGGCAGTACCAAACCACCACCTTGCCCAACGTCAATGGCGGCACCGTCCTCCCCAGCGTAGGCTTCATTTTTGAGTTCTAAACGCTTGTTTTTGGTCCATGAAAAGGCGCCTACTGGGCGCCTTTTTTCGTGGCTTTTTTTGCCTTTTTGGCAGGAGCTAAACTGGGCGTGGCTTCGACCGGCGCAGGAAGGGGCTGGGTGCTGTAGAGCAGGTAGCGGCTGCGAAGCTCCTTGAAGGCTGCGAGGTCAGGCTGCCAAGAGGTCTGAATTTCTTCCACGGTCTGACCAGCCACCAAGGCATCTTCCAAGGAGGTACCGCCCGCTAATTTGTCCATGAAGGACGTGAAGAAGCCCCGGAGCGTATCCCCTCCTTGATTTATATACGCGTGGTACACGTCATGGAGGTAGGTCAACTGCAGTCCCTGTTCTGGGTGAATGGGGGTTGTGCGTAAATCCCAGCCGTGGCAGGTATCGCCCTGAAATTTGGGGGCTGAAGCACCCGCGTTGGGCATGGGCACAAATGAAAACCCCGTTGAATCCACCCAAGGGGCCCCTAGCCACTCAAAAGGAGCCTCTGTCCCACGCCCCACACTCACCGGAGCAGCCTCAAAAAAACAGAGGGAAGGATACAGGGCGATGGCATGGGCATTGGGCAAATTGGGCGAGGGCGGCGCTTCTTCCGGAAACGAAACGGGCTCCCGGTGGTAGTCTACGCAGGGAATCACCCGCAGCTGCAAGGAGTCGGCTTCTTGAATCCACCCTTCTCCTTTGACCATTTGGGCATATTCGCCCATCGTCATCCCATAAAGCACAGGCACCGGATGCAGCCCCACAAAGCTGGTGAAGGCCGTATCCAGCACGGGGCCGTCCACCACATTGGCAAAGGGATTGGGCCGGTCCAAAACGATGAGCGGCTT
>CAXRFY010000009.1:0-10923 GCA_964229925.1 Schleiferiaceae bacterium | reverse complement strand
CCCAAAGCCCAGCCCTACGTGCGCGCCGTTTTAGTCTTGGTGGTTCTCTTTGGGGCTTTTCAGGCGATTTACAAGGCGCTCACCTAACTTTGCCGCATGTCTACAGCTAGCCTTTCCATCCTTGTCCTCATGCTGCCCATTTGGTTGGGTGCCGTAGCGGGCTTTCGTTCGATTCCAAGTGCATGGATGGCGCGCAGCAATGCCTTTTCGGGGGCCTTCCTCTTTGCGGTTACGGTCTTTTTGTGGATTCCCGAACTCGCACACGTCGACCACGAACGCAGCCTGCCCTGGGGCATTTGGATCGTTCTAGGCTACTTCCTGCAGTTTGCACTTGACAGCCGATCCCGCGGCCTGGAACACGGACATATCCACCACCACGACCCCAATCCCTGGCCCGCCTACACGGGACTACTCATTCACTCCGTGGTGGAGGGCGTTCCCATGCTTCGCCTGCCCGAATCTGAACAGCTGGCCTTTGCCCTCTCCCTGGGCATTCACAACCTTCCCATCGCGGCCCTGCTGGCTTTTTGGCTCCGTCAATGCCAAGTTCCCTTCCAAAAAATCGCCCTCGCCCTCCTAGGGATGAGCCTAGCCGCTCCCTTCGGAGCCGCTGTGGGCACCCTTCTTCCCCTGGATATGCCAGGCATGGAAGGCTTCATTGGAGGTTTGGTCGTGGGCATCTTCTTACACGTCTCGAGCACGATTCTCTTTGAACTTCAAAAAGACCACCGATTGCCCACCGTCCTCTGGGTCATTGTGATCATTGGATTGCTTTCGGGATTTGGTCTCTCTCAATTCATTCATTAATTCTTTTCACCTATGGCGAACATCACTCTTGGCGGAAATCCTTGCACAACGGTCGGCGAATTGCCCGCAGTGGGCAGCACGGCCCCCGCATTTACCTTGACGGCTCAGGACCTGAGCGCGGCCTCTTTGTCGGACTACTCGGGCAAGAAAGTCGTTTTGAATATTTTTCCATCCATTGACACCGGCGTTTGCCAGAAGAGCGTTCGTGCTTTCACCGAAAAGCTCAATGCCATGGAAGGCGTTCAAGTGCTGAACATCAGCATGGACCTCCCCTTCGCAGGTGCGCGCTTTTGCGCGGCGGAGGGCCTGGAAAATGTGGCCTTCCTTTCTGCCTTCAAGGCGCCCTCCTTTGGTTCGGACTACGGCGTAACCTTTGCGGACAGCAAATTCGCCGGCTTGTTTAGCCGCGCCGTGGTGGTCGTAGACGCTTCCGGCCAAATCACCCACACGGAGCAAGTCCCCGAGACGGGTCAGGAGCCCAACTACGACGCTGTTTTAGCGGTGTTGTAATTCAGAACAGCATCCATGCGAAAAGCCCGCTTCGGCGGGCTTTTTTTTAAGGCGCCCAGTCCCCTTTGCCCGCCAACCATGCAAAGGCCTCCGGAAAACGCTGGCGCCAAGCTACTTCGCTGTGATCCGCCTTTCGGTCGCGGACCCATTTGAGGTCATCCAAGGCGTAGTCCGTTTGGCGCAACTCCTGGAGAAGCAAATCAATTCCTGGCTGCAGCTGTGCCTCCAAGCCTATGCCCCCGTTGTCCAGGTAGAGATAGCCTGATGGGGTCGGACGTCCGTTTTCCCTCCAGGGGCCAATGGCATCCACCACCAAGCCATTGCCCGTTTCCACATACACAGCAGGCGAAAAGGCTAAAGCGCCATCAAAGACGCCAGGGTATTCCGTCAACAAGCGAAACGCCAAGACGCCACCCATACTGGAGCCGGCAAAGTATACACGGCTCTCCTCCGACAGGCTGGGATATTCAAGGGCTTGCGCTAGCACGGTGTGCACGAGGTAGTCCGTAAAGGCCTCCCCCAGCTCGCCGGGTCCGTATTCCAGGCGGCGGCGGTTGCCCCCTTCGGTGGCACATTCCAAGGCAACGACGATGGTGGGTCGGATTCGGCCCTCTTGCATCAAGGCCAAGAGGGCCTCATCCACGGCCCAGTCCACCCCAAAGGTGCTCGTTGCGGGATCGATGCAGTTTTGGCCGTCGGACATGAGCAAGAGATCCACCGGGCCGGAAAGTTCGGTCGTCTTGAGATCGTACGGCGTCCACACCCACATTTTGCGCGAGGGAATGATGCCGGCAGGATCCACGGGTGCGTCGACGACATCCAGAAAACCGCTTATTTGACCGTCATTCAAACGCTCCGCAGGGCCAAAGGCCAAGGCGTGCAGTGTCGTGTCCATAGCTGCCCAGCCGCCCAAGTCACGGTAGGCCAATCCCTCGGCCAACTTGGCTTCATGGGCCCAGTCGCCAAGGGTGATTTTGTAGGCAAAAGCGGAATCCGCAGCCGCAAATTCCAAGGACCATTGCAGTGGATTCTCCGCATTGCGCGTGAACGCGATGCCGCGCCCGTTCCATCCCCCAAGCTGCTGGGAGCTGCCCGTGATAAAGACCGTCTCTTCAGCGGATAGGGTATCTGCGGTAAGTACGGTGATACGGACACGCGAGGCATCATCCTCGGCACCTGGCCCTGCACAGGCCACAGCGAAGAGCGAAAGTGCCGCAAGAGCTAGACCCTTTTTCATTTTTCGAAGCTGGATTTAAACGATTGGTGGTAGGTATCGCGCACCATGCCATCGGAAACCCCAATTTTGGGCACGTAAATCCACGTCGCGCCGGCCCACTTCATGGTGCGGCGGTAGATGGCCAAGGCCGGAACGATGACATCGGCTCGATCCACGTTAAGTCCCATTTGCATGACGCGTTCGTCCGGGGTCAGCTCCTCAATCTGCTTACTTAAGCGGTCCAAATACTGACGCGACAAAGGCTCGCTGATAGGACGTCCCGACAGCTTGTGGGCCTTGTTGATGTTACCCCCAGAACCCACTAGCGCCACTGAGCCCGGGTAGTTTCCGACGTGCTCCTTGACCCAGGCTTCCATGGTGGCCCACTCGCGTTGGCTGTCTACTGCATTCAAGGAACGCACCGTACCAATCGGGAAGGACCGCGATTCACGGGAAGCGCCTTCGTGGAAAAAAGTCAATTCCGTAGAACCACCGCCCACGTCGATGAAGAGGAGGTTCTCTTCTTCGGGTTGAATTTTGTCAAACAACTTGGCGTGAAAGATCAAGCGCGCTTCTTCTTCTCCGTCAATCACTTCGATTTGGATTCCGGTGGCTCGACGCACTTTCCGAATCCAACGCGCCGCGTTCTTGGCCTCGCGCATGGCACTGGTGGCACAGGCTCGGTAGGCTTCCACCCCGTTCACCTTCATGATGGCGGCGAAGGCCCGCATGGAGTCCACCAAGCGGTCGCCCGTCTCCTTGGAAATCTTGCCTTCCCGGAAGACGTCCTCGCCTAGACGCACCGGCAAGCGCGTCATCGAGGCCTTTTTGTAGTGCGTGTATTCGGGCGTTGGGATGACATTGCTCACCAGCAAGCGCAAGGAATTTGAGCCAATGTCAATCGCGGCAATTTTTACAATATTCATGCGCCTCCAAATTTCAATTGCTTCTGCACGTAGGCGTAGAGCTCTTCTTGGCTCCGAATTTTTCGACCCGGAATGCTGCGGTAGGCATTGGGTTCGCCCTCTTTGGGGCTACGCGCTTTGACGTTGTCCTTCCAAATCAAGGCCAAATGGTCCAATATTTCTTGCTGCACGGTGGGGCTGTAAATCGGCGCTCCCACTTCCACGCGCAAGTCTAAGTTTCGCGTCATTAAATCAAAGGACGCGATGTACATGGCCCATTGACCGCCGTTCAAGAAGGCATACACGCGGTTGTGCTCCAAGAAGCGGTCAATGACCGAAATCACCTCAATGTTCTCACTCAAGCCAGGAATACCGGGCTTTACACAGCACACGCCCCGAACGATGAGCTTCACCTTCACACCCGCCTGGCTGGCTTCGTAGAGCTTTTGCCCCATGTCGTAGCTGGAGAGGCTGTTGAACTTCATCCAAATTTCGGCGGGGCGACCGGCTCGCGCATGGGCGATCTCCCGGTCTATATTTTTCAGAATCCCTTTACGCGTGAAATGCGGGCTGACGAGCAAATGTTTGTACTTCTGCACACGGTAGGGTTCGGCCAAGAATTGGAAGACTTTTTGAACTTCTTTGGCCACGCGCTTGTCGGCCGTGAACAGATAGTAATCGGTGTACACGCGTGCAGTGCCCTCGTGGAAGTTTCCTGTGCCCACAACGGCGAAGAGCTCGCGGCCTTTATCGGTTTTGCGTTCGACAGAGATGATTTTGCTGTGCACTTTGAGGCCTTCGACTCCTGTTTGGACCTCGATGCCTTCCTTCCGCATCTTTTCCAAATAGTGGATGTTGTTCTGCTCGTCAAAGCGGGCTTGCAACTCAATCACCACATGGACCCGCTTGCCGTTTTTGGCTGCGTTGATCAGTGCCGAAATAATGCGCGATTGGGAGGCCAATCGGTACAGCGTGATGGAAATAGATTCTACTTGAGGGTCCATCGCCGCCTCACGCAGGAAACGAATGATGTAGGAAAAGGTGTGAAAAGGCGTGTAGATCAGCACATCCTTTTGCCGAATGACCTGCAGCAACGAGCGCTCCAAATCCAGATCCGGATGCATCAGAGGCGGCAAAGCGGGATGCTCCAAGTGCGGCCCTCCCACGTTGGGGAAGCGCATGAGATCGCGCTTGTTGTGGTAGCGACCACCAGGATTCAGGGCGTCCGTATCTTCCAAACCTATCTTCCGAACTAGCTGGGCCAGGAAGTCTGGGGCCATGCCGTCGTCGTAGGCCATTCGGACAGGATCGCCCGCCAAACGGTCTTCCAAGCCACGGCGAACGCGGTCCACCATGGTTTTGGACACATCGTGGTGGTCCATGTCCAATTCCGCATCCCTGCCAATTTTAAAGGCATGGGCTTCAATTCGGTCCGCCGGAAAGATGAAGTAGGCGTAACGCAAGTTGTAGCGCAGCACGTCGTCCAAGTACATCAAGTAGTTCTTTCCATACTTGGGGAGCACCACAAAACGACCGTGCAAATCCGTCGGAACCTCAATCAACGACTGTACTGGCTCCGAAGAACCCGCAGAGTGCAATTGAATTGCCAAGTAAATCGAGCCATCGTTGAGCTCTGGAAAGGGGTAGCCTTCGCGCAAAATCATGGTGAAAACCGAAGGGCTGATCTTCTCGATGTAGTACTTGCGCACAAACTCTTCTTGGCCTTTGGTCAATTCCGCCTCGGTAATGAGGGCAATGCCTTCCTTTTCCAGCTCCACCATGAGCTGTTCGTAGATGGCCTCGACCTGCTGATTTTGGTCCGTGACTTCGTCCTGAATGGCCTTGAGCAGGTCCATCGGGCTCCATCCGCCCAACTGCTCCTTCACTTTCTTCTGATTGGGTAGCTTGGCCAAGCGCTGAATGCTCGCGTAGCGTACCCGGAAAAATTCGTCCAAATTGTTGGAGAAAATACCTAGAAAGCGCACCCGCTCAATGAGGGGATTTCGCTCATCCTTAGCTTCTTGCAACACCCGAGCGTTGAAGTGTAGCCAGCTAATATCTCTATTGGTAAATCGGTCGCGGGCGGCTGGTAGCATGCCGTAAAGGTCGGTTAACTCTTGTGATTCTTGGGGAAATCAAAGAAGAGCAATTCCGCGTCAAAATCCAAGTCCTTCCAGGCACCTACGTCAAAGCGCAAACAGGCCACACCGGCGGTGGGCACATTGTCAATGCGTAGCTCCACACAGCGGTTTAAAAAGGCCGTATGGGTCGGATTGTGGCCAAAAACCATGACCGCATCCATCGATTCGGGGAGTTCCCGCAAATAAGCCATAAGTTGGGCTACGGACATTTCGTAGAGTACCTCATCTGTTTGGATGAAGTCTAGGGCTTTGCCAAAGTTTCGGGCAAAAATCAGGGCCGTATGCAGGGCCCTCGTGGCGGGACTCGACACCATCGCCGGGGCGGGTTGCACTTCCTCGGCCAACCAAGCCGCCATGAGATGCGCATCGCGAATTCCGCGCCCTTTGAGCGGGCGATCCCGGTCCTCCAAGTGGGGGTAGTCCCACGAAGATTTGGCGTGCCGAACGAGGTATACCGTTTTCATGTAACCCAAATTAACCCCCATGGTTTTCCCCAGGGTAAAGGGAACATCAATCTTCCGTTGCTTTTACCTGGTTCCAGAGCCGGTCCCAGTCCTCCAATTTCATGGCGCTGATTTCACGGCCATCCGCCTCCACCAAAGCTTCCATGGCTTGGAAGCGGCGAACAAATTTGGCATTGGACTGGGCCAGGGCTTGTTCAGGATCAAGGCCTCGGTGCTTGGCGTAGTTCACCAGCGCAAAGAGGACATCGCCCAATTCCATCGCCTCATCCTGCGGGTTGGCGGCCTCGCGCATTTCCACGAGCTCCTCCTGAACCTTGGCCCAAACACCCGCCTCATCCGGCCAATCAAAGCCGACGCCTTGGACTTTTTCTTGGATGCGGAAGGCCTTCACCATGGCGGGGAGGGATTTGGGAACGCCTTGGAGGACGGAGCGGCGTTCCGCGCCCTTTTCCTTGAGTTTGATTGCTTCCCAATTTGCCTTGACCGTCTTGCTATCCGTCGCATCCACGTCCCCGTAGATGTGCGGATGGCGCCGAATCAACTTCTCGCACACGCTGTTGAGCACGTCGGTCACGTCAAAATCGCCCCGCTCTTCGCCCAGCTTGCTGTAAAAGACCAAATGCAGAAAGAGGTCTCCCACTTCCTTCTTGAGCTCGTCCCAATCGCCCTCATCAATGGCATCGGCCAGTTCGTAGGTCTCTTCGATGGTGAGCTTGCGCAGGGAAGCCGCATCCTGTTCACGGTCCCAGGGGCATTTGGCCCGAAGGTCGTCCATGATGTCCAGCAAGCGCTGGAAGGCAGCTTGTGCGTCTTGGGGATTAGGCATCCTCTCCGGCGTCTTCCTTTTTAGCGGCTTTAGCCTTGGCAGGCTTGGGCTCTTCCGCGAAAAAGCCATAATCCACCAACAGGTTGTACCAGTTGACAAACTTCTTCATGTCGCTGATGTAGACACGCGTCTCATCGTAGTTGGGTACGTGCGACTGAAAGGCCGCCAAAATCTCAGCGGCATCTGCCTTGTGCGAAACGGTTTTAGCCCCTTTCAATGCCTTGCCGGTCGCTTCGTAGAGCTCGCGCAAGGGCTTCTCCCCTTCGATGGTGTACATGGCAATTTCATCCAAGGCATGCACTTGCTGCTGGGCCGAAACCGTGTAGCGCTTCTGATCGTCCAAGGATTCAATAATGATGCCTGTACGCGTTTGCGCAACCAGGTTGAACAAGCCAGGGCGGCCTGCTACGGCCAAGATGGTTTTAATCGATTTCATGGAGTTTGTGGGGATTCTTGGGTTTGCCACTCGTGGATTTTGTCCAAAAGCGATTCGTCGTTTTCAAAAACAAGCACGTCGCGGTAGGCCAAAGCCGTTTGCGCCATTTGCGTTCCAGGGTAGCGATCCACGAGCATGGTAAGCACTTGGATGGCGCGGCCTCGGTCGCTGAGTTTTTCTTCAAAGGTTACAGCGGCCGAAAAGAGGGCCAATGCCCCTTCTTGGCGGTCTGGCAAGGAGTCGGCAACATGGAAATAGGTCCGAATGGCATACAGCGCCCCACCCGGCACACTGGCCTGGACATCCGCGGAAACCATTTGGTAACGCGCCCAGAGCGAATCCTGATTAGCCGAATTCGCCGCCGCCTGAAGGGTATTCAATTTGCCCTGCCAGCCACTCGTATCTGCCAAAGCCTCGCCGCCCGCCTCCGCACGTTCCACCATGGCGTCAATCAAGAGCTCGGCCTCTTCTTGCGGGTTGCTGCAGGCGAAGGCCCCAGCGGTCACGACTAGAACAATCAGGCGCTTCATTTTACATCAAATTTCATGCGGTAGGAGGCATTGACTTTGCCCCCGGCAATATCCTTCAACTTGCCCTGTAGCATGCGGCGCTTCAAAGGCGACAATCGGTCCAAAAACAACACGCCCTCAATGTGGTCGTATTCGTGCTGTATAATGCGCGCAGGCAGGCCGGTAAAGGTTTCCTCGATCCATTCGCCTTCCGCGGTCTGGCTTTCAATGACCAGTGTGGGTTTGCGCTGCACGGTTTCGTGGATGTCCGGAATGCTCAAACAGCCTTCTTCAAAGCCCCATGCCGTACCGCTTTCCTCCAAAATGGTGGGATTGATAAACGCTCGCTTAAAGGTTTTCAGCACCTCGGCCTCTTCGGGACTGGCAGCATCCTCCGCAAAGGGAGAGCCGTCTACCACGAAGATGCGCTGAGAAATTCCCACTTGCGGAGCCGCTAAACCCACCCCTTTGCTCGCGTACATCGTTTCAAAGAGATCGTCGATAAACGTGTAGACGTCTTCAGAAGGGACGTCCACTTCTTGAGCGACGCGTTTGAGAACTGGGGAGCCGTAGGCAACAATGGGATAGACCATGGGGAAACTTTGAGGCAAAGATACAGCCCTGAATTACCTTTGCGGAATGGGAATTTGGCTCGGTTTAGATGTAGGCGGCGTGCGAACAGGCATAGCCGAATCCGATCCATCCCACCAAATGGCCTTTCCGAGCTGCACCCAAGCCACTGCCACCCTCCTGTCCTATCTGGAGCGCCACTACCAACCTGCCGACCTTGCAGGCATTGCCGTTGGCCTTCCCGTCAACCTACAGGGCCAGGAAACGGACGGCAGTCAGCACGCCAGAAAAGTAGCCGAAGCCCTGCGCAGCCTTTGGCCCAACGTGCCTCTGCACTTTACCGATGAACGCTTCACTTCCAAGCTGGCTGCCCAAGCCGCCCATGCGGCAGGAGCCTCACAGCGCGTGAAGAAGGACAAAGGCAAGTTGGACGCCGCGGCCGCCGCCATTCTCCTCGATAGTTTTTTGACACAACTCCATTTCAAATGACCGATTACAGCCTCTGGAAATCCCAGATTGAAGCCGCCTGGGAAGACCGCAGCCTCCTGCACCAGCCTCAAACCTTAGAAGCCATCGACGGCATTATTGCCGCCATCGACGCTGGCGCGTTGCGTGTCGCCGAGCCAACGGCCAACGGCTGGCAGGTCAACGAATGGGTGAAAAAGGCCGTGGTGCTCTACTTCCCCGTTCGCAAAATGGAAACGTTTGAAGCGGGCCCCATGGAATTCCACGACAAGATGGCCTTGAAAACGGGCTATGCGGAGAAAGGGATTCGGGTCGTTCCCCACGCAGTAGCGCGCTACGGTGCGTTCATCGACCGCGACGTCATTCTCATGCCCTCCTACGTGAATATCGGCGCCTACGTGGGGGCTCGTACGATGGTGGATACCTGGGCAACGGTGGGCTCCTGTGCCCAAATCGGCAGCGACGTACACCTCAGCGGAGGCGTAGGCATTGGCGGTGTTTTGGAGCCCTTGCAGGCCGCACCGGTCATCATTGAGGACGGGGCCTTTATTGGGTCGCGCTGCATTGTGGTGGAAGGCGTTCGGGTCGAAAAAGAAGCCGTACTAGGCGCCAATGTCGTCCTCACCGCCAGCACGAAAATTATAGACGTGACGGGCCCCACTCCGGTGGAATACAAGGGCCGAATTCCCGCCCGCAGCGTGGTCATCCCCGGCAGCCAGCCCAAGGACTTTCCCGCCGGCACCTACCAGGTACCTTGTGCCTTGATCATCGGCCAGCGCAAGGAGAGCACGGACAAAAAGACCTCATTGAACGACGCCCTGCGCACGTACAACGTAGCCGTATAAGCATGCCCCTACTCGACAGCCCCTTGTTCAAAGCCATTGGCGCCGAAGCAGATGCACTCGGCCTAGAATGCTATGTCGTTGGGGGATGGGTGCGCGACCAGATGCTCCATCGCGGCAAGGGCAAGGACGTTGACTTTGTCGTCGTCGGCGATGCCCTGACCGTTGCTCAGAACGCCGCCAAGGCCCTAAAAGCGGGCAAAGTGACCGTGTTCAAAACCTACGGCACCGCCCAATTCCGCTGGAACGACTGGGATGTAGAGTTCGTAGGCGCACGGTCCGAAAGCTACCACCCCTCCTCGCGCAACCCGGACGTCCAGCCTGGAACCTTGCACGAGGATCAGCTCCGCCGAGACTTCACCATCAATGCGATGGCGTACTGTGTGAATTCGGGCCGTTTTGGTGAACTGCTCGACCCCTTCCATGGCCGTGACGACTTGGCCGCCGGCATCCTGCGCACGCCTGTAGCGCCCGAAAAAACCTTTGCCGACGACCCCCTGCGCATGCTGCGGGCCGTTCGCTTCGCGAGCCAACTCGGATTCACCATCCACGACGACACCCTCGCCGGCATGCAAAAGGCCGCGTCGCGCCTGAGCATTTTGACGCCTGAGCGCATCAGCACGGAACTCAACAAAGTCCTCGAAAGCCCCAAACCCAGCGTGGGCTTCGCCTGGATGCACAAGGGGCAGCTGCTCCCCCACATCCTTCCGGAGGTGGCGGCCTTGAGCGGCGTGGACGAAGTGGAGGGCCACTTGCACAAGGACAATTTTTGGCACACGTTGGAGGTGGTGGACAATTTGAGCGTGCATTCCAGCAACGTTTGGCACCGCTGGGCTGCTTTGCTGCACGACATCGGCAAGCCCCCCACCAAGCGCTTTGTCAAGGGCACGGGCTGGACCTTCCACGGCCACGAATTCCTCGGTGGTAAAATGGCCAAGAAACTCTTCCGCCGTTTGGCCCTTCCCCAGGACGAACGCATGGACTACGTCGTTAAACTCATCCAGATGAGTTCGCGACCCATCGCTGTTTCAAGCGATTTAGCCACGGATTCGGCCGTGCGCCGCTTGCTCTTTGATGCCGGCGAGGCCATCGACGATTTGATGCAGCTTTGCGAGGCCGACATCACCACAAAGAACCCCAAGCGCAAGGCGCGCTACTTGGCTAATTTTCAGCACGTTCGGGAAAAATTGATCGAAGTAGAAGCCCGCGACCACCTGCGCAACTGGCAACCC
>CAXRFY010000008.1:0-14643 GCA_964229925.1 Schleiferiaceae bacterium | reverse complement strand
CGCTAGGCCCGGCACTGACGGGGGTATAGAACTTGGCAGGTCTTCTGGCTTCCTGTCGCATTGTGGCCTTCCCAGACGATCCAGTGGCATATACACAATGCGTTTCCAACAGGTTACAGCTGCGGGTACAGCTCCGGTATTTCACCGGATTCCCTTTTAAGCTCACAGGGTGAGCACGCAAGAACAGATCAAAGTTAGAGAAAAAGGCGACGTGCCGCATTGTGGGCCGCTTCCAATGCCAAAGGCGAAACGCCCATGGAGATGCGTTCGGAAAGTGCGTAGGTCAAAAGACTCTCACTAGGCAAATTGCCGCAGAGTTCATCCTGGGCCATGGGGCAGCCGCCAAATCCGAGCAAGGCGGAGTCGAAGCGTCTAACGCCAGCCTTCCACCCTGCTTGAACGAGTCCAGAACGCAAGGAATAGCCCGTCGGAACGTGCAAGTGCAATCCAATTTGGGCTTGCGGGGCGGTCGTACGCGCACAGGACACCAAGGACGTAATGGTCTCCGGGCGTGCCTGGGCTACCGTATCGCTTAACGAGATGGCTTCAGGGGCCACGGTGTCCTGAATCCGCGCTACCCAATCGGCCACGTCCTGCTCGGAATAGGTTTCTCCATAGGGGTTTCCAAAGGCCATGCTCACATAGACTACCAGACCCTTGCCCGACGCACGAAGGACCTGGGCGTGTTCTTGAAGTTCGGATAGGGCTTGTTCGCGCGTTCGGTTGGTATTGCGCTGCTGAAATTCTTCGGAGGCGGAAAAGGGAAATCCGACCACATCGACCGCTGGGTGCTGGGCCGCGAGTGCTACGCCTTTGGCATTGGCGGCAATGACCAGAAAGCGGTTGGTGCCTTTCAAGGGATGAAGGGCATCCAAAACGGCTGAGGTGTCCGCCATTTGGGGAATCGCCTTGGGCGACACAAAACTGCCGATGTCCAGGGTGTCAAAGCCTACGGTGAGCAAATGCTTGAGGTAGTCCACCTTGTCTTCCGTGGAAAACACGGTAGAATAGCCTTGCATGGCATCCCGGGGGCACTCGACCCAAATCAACTGTTCTTCCATGCTGCTTGTAGCTGTTTGACCATGGAGGGGCCTTGGTACACAAAGCCGGTGTAGACTTGAACCAAATCCGCGCCAGCGTTGCGTTTGTCGATGACGTCCTGGGCCGTAAATACCCCGCCAACCCCAACAATGCTGAGGTGGTCCCCCACCGCTTCTTTCACCCAGCCGATGACTTCGGTGCTCTTTTGAGTCAGCGGACGTCCCGATAGGCCTCCTGCACCGATGGCTTCCATGCGCGCTTTGGGGGTATTGGGGGCGTTTCGACCGATGGTGGTATTGGTGGCGATAATGCCTTGGAAGCCGGATTCGGCGGCAAGGCGGGCCATATTTTGAACTTCTTCCCGGGTCAAGTCTGGAGCCATTTTTACGGCGAGCGGCTTGGCGCCTAAGCGCTTGTTTTCGGTGGCCACTGCCTCTAAAAGAGACTTCAAGGCCGCCTCATGCTGCAGATCTCTCAACCCCGGTGTATTGGGCGACGAGATATTGACCGTAAAGTAATCGACCTGGGTGTGGAGGGCTTGCATGGCCAAGAGGTAGTCTTCGTGCGCCTGTTCGTTGGGGGTCTCTTTGTTCTTGCCAATGTTGCCCCCGACAATTTTCCAGCGATGGCTTCGCTGGGCCAAACGCAAAGCGGCATTCTCCGCCCCCCGGTTGTTGAATCCCATGCGGTTGATGATGGCTTGATCCTCGGGGAGTCTGAATAAGCGTGGCTGTGGGTTTCCAGGCTGTGGGCGCGGCGTAAGCGTGCCTATCTCGACATGGCTAAAGCCCAGAGCGAAGAAGCCTTCCATGGCCTCTGCGTTCTTGTCGAGTCCTGCTGCGAGGCCAACGGGGTGCTCAAAGGTGAGGCCCATGGCCTGGACAGGCGCGGATGCAATGCTTCCCACAAAGCTGCGCAAGAGGCTTCGGCCCATGCTCGTGGATTGAAGAAGGCGCATTTGCGCCATGGTGAGGTTGTGGGCGCGTTCGGCCGGAAGGCGGAACAACAAGGGACGGAGCAGCGAGGAATACAGCATGGATACACAAAGTTAGGGTTAGATTTGCAGCGTGAACCCTACGATTCAAAACCGACAGGCGCGTTTTGCCTACCATTTGGACGATTTCTTTACCGCCGGCCTGCAATTGTATGGCACGGAGGTCAAGTCGTTGCGGGAAGGCAAGGCCAACCTTTCGGACAGTTACTGCTACCTAAATGAGCGTGGGGAGCTCTATATCAAGAACTTGCATATTGCCGAATTCCGTCTGGGCACCTACTCCAACCACCTTCCCTTGCGCGAACGCAAATTGTTGCTCAAGAAGAACGAGTTGGCGAAAATCCAAAAGGCGCTGAAGGACGTGGGAACGACCATTGTGCCACTCAAATTGTTCTTTAGCGCACGTGGTTGGGCCAAGCTGGAAATTGCCACGGCGAAGGGCAAAAAATTGCACGACAAGCGCGCTGCCTTGAAGGAACGGGATATTGACCGCGATACAAAGCGCGAAATCTAAATCAACGCTGGGTGTCCACGTCTTTGAGCATGGGCACAAACCGGAAGTTTCCAAGGGCCTCTGAGAAGGTCTCGCCTGCTACGTCTCGCCAGATAGCGTGCATGAGTTGATCGTCCCCTACATCGCCCACAGGCACGATGAGACGCCCCCCGGATCGGAGTTGGTCGATAAGCGCTTCTGGCAATTCAGGCGCAGCAGCCGTAACGAGAATGCCATCAAAGGGGGCAAAAGCCGGCAGGCCCTTGTACCCATCGCCAAACTTCTGCGTAACGCGGTAGCCGAGGCTGCTCAGCAAAGGGCGCGAAAAATCAAAGAGTTCCTTCTGGCGCTCAATGGTAAAGACTTTGTAGCCCATTTCTGCAAGGACCGCCGCCTGGTAGCCTGATCCTGTCCCGATTTCTAGCACTTTGCTTCCAGCGGGCAGGTGCAGGGCCTCGGTCTGAAACGCCACGGTGTAGGGCTGTGAAATCGTTTGCTGGGCGCGTATGGGGAAAGCCGCATCTCGGTAGGCAAATTGCTCAAAGGAAGAGTCTAGAAACAAATGGCGCGGTACCCGTGAAAGTGCTGCAAGAACCGTTTCGTCTTTGATGCCACGCTCCCGGAGCTGTTCCACGAGCTGCATGCGTTGGCCTTGGTGCTTGGGACTGTCGCTTCGCATAGAGGCCCGCAAATTACAAAGCCCTTGCTGCTCTACCTTTGCAGCATGCAGGAAAGTTATACACGACCGGCCTTTGCGGGCCTCTTTCTCCTCTTGGCTCTGGCCGCGTGTGATACCCGCAGCATTGAGGAGCCTGCGTATCTGCATGTCGAGGCTTTGGCCTTGGCAGCGGACCCCACGTCGACCTACGGCAACACGAGTTCCAAGATTACGACGGCTTGGATCGAAGTGGATGGCGTGAATTTGGGGGCGCACCACCTTCCTGTGACCTTGCCCGTATTGATTGATGCCGAAGGTCCCGCAGAGGTCGTCCTCTATCCGGGAATTAACATCAACGGCATTTCGAGCTTTCGCGGGATTTATACCTTCTACACCGACTACCACGCCATGGTGAATTTGCAGCGCGGCAAAACCAGCAACCTGCCCGTAGGCGGCTCACCGCGCGTGCTGAGCTACGATTGGACCGGCTTTGGCGGAAACCTCATCGTGAGCCCTTTAGAGAACTTTGAAACTGTTGGGCAACGTCTTGTGGCTACCCTACAAAGTGATACATCGTGGATTTTGACGGCAGACCCCTCCCTCCGCTTCCCAGCGCCCTCGGGCGAAAGCAATACCTACAGCGGTTTGGCCATACTAGATACGGGACTGAGTCGTTTTGAAGTGCATAGCATGGATCGCTACGTCTTACCCAAACAAAGCGCGAACGTATACGTGGAACTTGATTACCGGTGTTCCACACCGATCACGGTAGGCGTCATTGCGTACAGCCCAGGCCAAGTACTTCAAATGCCCACGGCCACCTTGAACCCAACGGCTTCCTGGAATCATGCCTACATCAATCTGATTTCGGAGGTTTCCGGGGTGCCCGAGGCAACAGATTACCGTATTTGGTTGGGTGCAATTAAAGCCGGCAACGGCAAGTTGGATACCGTTCTCGTGGATAATGTTCGATTGGTGTACCGCCCATGAGTCCACGTAGCCCACGTCTCAACCGCATCGCCCACTTTTGGAGGGCTCGGTACATCGCGTGGGATTTTAGCGGTGCTGTTTTGGCGTACACGTTACTCTATGTCCTGCGCAAATCGGTATTGGAGCCCGAACGCTTTGGCCTCTCCACCATGCCTTGGGACACGTTTTACAGCTTAGGAGCCTTCCTGACCGGCTTGCTATGGATCGGCTCCATGGGCATTGTGGGACTCTACCTGCGTCCCCTGCGCAAATCCCGCCTCAAAGAGTTGAGTCGCTCCCTTCAAGTTTGGGCCGCTTTCAGCCTCTCGTATTTCATTCTTTTCCTCCTGGACGACTACGTAAACGACTACAGCGGCTACTTCAAAAGTGGGGGGCTCTTTGCTGGGACCTTGTTGTTCTGGACGATTTTGGGCCGAATCCTACTCGGCTACTATGTGCGCCGGGCTATCAAACAGAAGAAATTCACCTTCCCGACCTTGCTCGTGGGCTCACGTGAGAGTTTAGAAACACATCTTCCCGCCTTGAAGCGCCATGCGCATGAAGCGGGTGAAATTTTGGCCGGTTGGATCAACACGGAAAACGACGGGGACAAGCGCTCTTTGGATGATTTGCCTATGCTCGGCCCCGCAGCGGAATTGCCCATGTGGGTAGAGCGCCTGCACGTGGAAGACTGTATCATGGCGCTTCCTGCCCAGCAGCACGACCGTCTCACGCCCTTGGTGCTCGATTTAGAAATGCTAGGTGCCCGAATCTTCATGGTGCCCGATACCTACGGCATTTTATCGGGCATGGTGGGCATTGACGAGCATGGGGTGCCCTTGATGGAGTGGCATTTGGACCCCATGGACCCTTGGCAGCGCAACACCAAACGCATAGCAGACATCGCGCTCAGCGGACTGGCTCTGCTGCTTTTGAGCCCACTCTTGATGGTTCTAGGCCTCTTGGTCATGAAGGACGGCGGTCCCGCCTTTTACTGGCAGGAGCGTTTGGGCCGAAAAGCCAAGCCCTTCAAAATCGTCAAATTCCGCTCCATGGGCATTCACGCGGAACAAGCTGGGCCACAGTTGAGCAGCGAAGAAGATCCGCGCATTACGCCTATCGGTCGCATCCTCCGCAAATACCGTTTGGACGAACTCCCACAGTTCTGGAACGTCTTCATCGGCGACATGAGCTTGGTAGGTCCCCGCCCCGAACGCGCCTTTTTTGCCGAGCAAATCCTTGAAAAAGCCCCCCAGTACCGCCACATCTACAAAGTCCAGCCCGGCATCACCAGCTGGGGAATGGTGCGCTACGGGTACGCCAGCACGGTGGACCAAATGATTCGTCGCATGGAGTACGACTTGGTCTACATCGAAAACATGTCCTTTTTTAACGACATCAAGGTGGGGATTTACACGGTTTGGACGGTGATCCAAGGCCGAGGGAAGTGATTGCTGCCCTATCTTTCGGGACATGAAAAACTGCACTGTTTTAGGGGCCGGAACCATGGGAAATGGCATTGCGCACGTCTTTGCTACCAGCGGCTACTCCGTTACCCTCTTTGATATCGCCCAACCCGCCTTGGATAAGGCCTTGGGCACCATTCAGAAGAATCTGGACCGTCAGGTGGCTAAGGAGCTCTTAACCGCTGCGGAAGCCGAAGCTGCCTTGGGCCGAATCACCACTTCCCTGGACTTGGCTAGCGCCGTTTCCCAAGCAGACATTGTCGTGGAAGCGGCCACGGAGCGCGAGGACCTCAAACTTCAAATCTTCCGTGACCTCGATGCACTGGCGCCCGCCGGCTGTATTTTGGCGAGCAATACCTCGTCCATCTCCATTGGCAAGATTGCGGCGGTTACCAAGCGTCCCGAGCTGGTTATTGGCATGCACTTTATGAATCCCGTACCGGTCATGAAGCTGGTGGAAATCATTTGCGGCTACAAAACCTCAGAAGCCACCACCCAAGCGGTGATTGCGCTTTCCGAAGCGCTGGGCAAGATACCCATCTCCTGCAACGACTACCCGGGCTTTGTAGCTAACCGAATCCTCATGCCCATGATTAACGAAGCGGTAGAAACCCTTCAAACAGGCGTCGCAGGGGTTGCTGAAATCGACGGCATCATGAAGCTCGGCATGGCCCACCCCATGGGCCCCTTACAGTTGGCGGACTTCATCGGTTTGGATGTCTGTTTGAGCATTCTTCGTGTCCTCCACGATGGATTGGGCCAGCCTAAATACGCTCCCAACCCACTCCTGGTCAACCTGGTGACCGCAGGAGACTTGGGCGTAAAATCCGGTCGTGGGTTCTACGACTATTCGGGCGGTTTAAAAGATGCTCCTGTCGCCTACATACGTTAATTAGTTAATTTACTCAACAATGAATAAATCCATAATTTTCAGTGCTTTAGCTATTTCGGCTTTCAGCATGACCGCCCAGGTCAACTTGATCAACAAGGTGGCGGGCAATGGCGCTACAGACGGCGCCACGTTTGAATTCAAAACCTTGGTGGATCTCGAAGCCACTCCCGTAAAGAACCAAGGGTCCACAGGCACCTGCTGGTCCTACTCCACCACGGGCTTCATCGAGTCTGAATTGATCCGCATGGGCAAGCCCGTCATGGACTTGTCCGAGATGTACACGGTGCGCAAAGTATACCAAGACAAGGCTGATCGCTACGTTCGTCTACACGGCTACCTCAACTTCGCCCAAGGCGGCGCTATGCCCGACATGCTCTATGTTATCAAGCATTACGGGGCCGTTCCTCAAGAGGCCTATGCAGGTCTTAACTACGGAAAAGACTACAACGACCACGATGAGCTGGAGGCTTCCTTGAAAGGCATTGTGGATGCGGTGGTGAACAAGAATTCGGGTACGTTGACTCCTGTGTGGAAGCAAGGCTTTACGGGCGTTTTGGATGCCTACTTGGGCGAGGAACCCAGTATGTTCAAGTACAACGGCAAGTCCTACACCCCGCGCACCTTTGCGGATCAAGTCTTGGGCATCAACCCCGATGACTACGTGCAGCTCACCTCCTACACGCACCACCCCTTCCAATCGTGGTTTGCCATTGAAGTACCCGACAACTGGACTTGGGGCCTCTCCTACAACGTTCCTTTGGACGACATGATGGCGACCATCGACCACGCCTTGGAAAACGGCTACACCATTGCTTGGGCCACCGACGTGTCTGAAAAGGGCTTCTCCCTCAAGAATGGCGTTGCGGTTCTTCCTGCCAAGCCTTGGAGCAAGATGAGCGACGAAGAAAAGAGCAACGTATACACCGGTCCCCACGAGGAAATGGTAGTGACGCAAGAACTTCGTCAAATCGCCTACGATAACTACGAGTCTACGGACGACCACGGCATGCAGATCGTGGGCAAAGTGGCCGATCAGAACGGAGGTATTTACTACATCGTCAAGAACTCTTGGGGTGAGCGCGAGAATCCCTACCGAAGCGGCTACATCTACGCCTCTGAGGCGTTTGTGCGCTACAAGACCTTGTCCATCCTCTTGCACAAGGACGGCGTACCCAAGAAAATCGCGAAGGGTATGTAATTACATCTGCTCAGGTGCGGCAATTCCCAGCAAGGAAAGGCCGCGCTTGAGCACTCCCGCCACCTGACGGGAAAGATCCACACGGAACGCCGCTTTTTGCGGCGTTTCTGCGTTTAGGACCGAATGCACCTGGTAAAATCCGTTGTAACCTTTGGCCACATCATAGAGGTAGCTCGCCACCGCACTTGGATTTTGATCCGCAGCTGCGTGATCAATGACGGATGGGAACTTGCCCAAAATTTTGATGAGCTCCCGCTCCTTGGCTTCTAAGGCTACGTCGTCCCAGCTCCAGGCGCCCACCTCACCTGCTTTGCGGAGAATGGATTGAATTCGGGCATGCGTGTACTGCAAGAAAGGTCCTGTGTTGCCATTAAAATCAATGGATTCCTCTGGATTGAAGACCATGCGCTTCTTGGGATCCACCTTCAGAATGAAGTATTTCAGCGCTCCATGCCCCAAGGTCTTGTAGAGGTCTGCCTGCTCGGCAGCGGACAGCCCGTCTACTTTGCCCAGCTCTTCGGACAAACGCTTGGCCGTGGCTTCCATTTCGTCGAGGAGGTCGTCCGCGTCCACCACGGTGCCCTCGCGGGATTTCATTCGGCCCGAAGGCAAATCCACCATGCCGTAGGACAAATGGCTGAGCTTGTCTGCCCAACTGTAGCCCAACTTGCTCAAAATCAAAAAGAGCACCTTGAAGTGGTAGTCCTGCTCGTTGCCCACCACATAGGTCAAGGAATCCATGTTGAAATCCGCAAAGCGCTGAATGGCGGTGCCGATGTCCTGGGTCATGTAGACGCTGGTACCGTCCTTGCGGAGCACTAATTTCTCGTCCAAACCATCGCCAGTGAGGTCAATCCAGACTGAGCCGTCTTCCCGGCGGTAAAAAACGCCTTTTGCCAAGCCCTCCTCTACGTCCTTCTTGCCGAGCAGGTAGGTGTTGGATTCGTAGTAGTTCTTGTCAAAGCTGACGCCCAGGCGTGCATAGGTCGCATTAAAACCGGCATAGACCCACTCGTTCATTTGATTCCAAAGTGCGAGCACGGCTGCATCGCCAGCTTCCCAGTCTTGCAGCATTTTTTGGACCGCTTGCATGCAGGGAGCCTGGGCTTTGGCGTCTTCGGGGGTCAGCCCCGCAGCAACACCTTCTTCGGTTTCCTTTTTGAGCTGCTGATCAAAGCGGACGTAGTACTTGCCCACCAAGTGATCGCCTTTGAGACCGGAAGTCTCGGGGGTTTCTCCGTTTCCAAACTGCTGCCAGGCGTACATGCTTTTGCAGATGTGTACGCCACGGTCGTTGATGATTTGCACCTGGACCACAGGTTTCCCGGTAGCTTGAATAATTTGAGCCACCGAATAGCCCAAAAGGTTGTTTCGGATATGCCCTAAGTGCAAGGGCTTGTTGGTATTGGGGGACGAATATTCCACCATAGCGGCCGCTTGGTGGGCATCCACGGGCCGAATGCCCCATTCCGCATCCGCTTGGATGGCGTCAAACGTGGCTTGAACAGGAGCGTCGCTCAGCGAAATGTTCAAGAAGCCCTTGACTACATTGTAGCCCGATACGGCTTCCACCCGGGCTTGTAGCTCCGCGCCAATGGCGTTGGCGGTGGCGTCGGGAGCCATTCGGCTCGCTTTCAGGTAGGGAAAAACGACCAAGGTGAGGTCGCCCTCAAACTCCTTTCGGGTCTCCTGCAAATCCACAGGAGCGCCTTCCAGGCCAAACAACTCTTTTAGAATGTCCGCAAGGGCGGATTCCAGCAACGTATTCATGAGCGATTAAAAAGAGCCTCGAAGGCCAAGACGTTCTTGCAAGCGGTAAACGGTACTCTGAAGCAGCGTAAAGGCCGCTGTCCCCATGGCATTGCCGCCCTTGTCGAGCAGCGGATTGATTTCGGTGAACTCCATGCACATGACTTTGGGTTCATCGGCAAAAAGCTCTAGCAGGCCACGTGCTTCTTCCAGCGTGAAGCCTCCGGGCACGGGGGTGCCTGTACCCTCGGAGATACTGGGGTCCATGCTGTCTACGTCAAAGGAGATGTAGACCATGTCGCAATCGGACAATTGGGCCATCACCTCTTGGACAATGGCCTTGAGGCCTTTTTTGCGGACCTCGGGCACGCGGTGGACGCGCATATCGTGTTCTTGAATGAGGTGATCCTCCGGCTCTTCGGTAGAGCGCAAGCCGATAAAGGCCACATCCGAAGGTTTCACCCGCTGGGGATGTCCTTTGAGTTTTTGCCAGGCATCCAGGGTAACGGGGCTGGGGTCGTTGATTTTGCAGGCCACATTGTCGGCACCAATAGCGGTAGCTAGGGGCATCCCATGCATATTGCCCGAAGGAGACGTGAACGGAGAATGCAGGTCGGCATGCGCGTCAATCCAAACGACGCCCAGGCGGCTCAAAGGGAACGCTTGCTTGATGCCCGCAATAGTTCCTCCCGCGTTAGAATGGTCCCCGGAAATCACAATGGGGAAATGCGAATCGTCCAGGGTCTCTGCGACGACTGCGGAAATTCGGCGGTACATGCGCACGATGCCTCGAATACGCTTCCCATAGGGAGATTCAGGGTGGCGGTAGAGCAGCGCATTGTTGGTCTGAACCTTGCGAGGCGCTAAACTCCGAAAGAACTTGGGCTGCAGGTGAAAGGAAGCGCCTCGAATAGCTGCATAGCCCAAGCTAGAGCCCCGTGTGCCGGCGCCCAATTCAGACATTGCAGTAATCAACTGTAACATATGGAGCAAAGGTAGGAATTGGCCTACCTTTGAATGGTACGTTTCTTTCCATGGCTAAAAAGCGCAATACACCCTCCTCGTCGTCCTTCAAGCAGTCGCTGCAATCCTTTGGCAGCGAACTGAGTTCTAACAAGTCCCTCCACGCAGTTTTTGGCATTGCCTTACTCTTTCTGACCGGCTTTTCTTTGTTGGCGAGTGTCTCGTCTTTGTTTTCATGGACGGCCGATTTTAGTCAGTTTGAAGGCACGTTTGGAGATATACTTCTGGATCCAAATGTTAAAATGGCCAATGTCTTTGGCAAACTTGGAGCAGCGGTCGGTTTTTATTTAACCGTCAAGAGCTTTGGTTGGGTCTTTATTCTCCCCATGCTCTGGTTGATACAACTTAGCCTCAAATGGGGCCTAGGACTGGCCTTCAAGCCTTGGACCTGGCTGCGTCGTTTCTTGCTATGGACCTTGCTTCTAAGCAGCTTTACGGGCTTACTCCCCTTTGAACTGAACGATGCCGTTGTCGGAAACTTGGGACATGGTCTCGCGTTTTGGGGGACGTCCTTCTTGGGGACGGCAGGCGCTTGGCTGGCATGGGTTAGTCTTACCGGCGGCCATGTGGTCTGGATGTTTAAAATGACGCCCCAGACGTGGCGTCGTCCCGCTGAGGATAAAGCCCCATGGGACGAGGATGCCTCCCAAGAGGAGGATCTAGACCCCATTCCAGATGATCCCAGCGAATCTGTGGAGTGGGATTTGGACGAAGAAGGCGAAGACGAGGACACCGAATTCTTGGATGATTTGGATCTGCCTGTGGTAGAACCAGCCGGAGTGCCAGAAGCAGCATCCCCTATCCTGGAATCTTTAGGTCTGGAGGAAATGGAACCCATTGCCGTAACCAGCGATGTGGCGGAAGAATCCGAAGAGGCGCCTACCAAGGGCTCTTTGGCGACTTCCTTTGATCCTCGCGCAGACCTTTCGCGCTACCAGTTTCCCAAATTGAGCCTGCTGGCGGAAATTCCCCAAGGTCAAGGCAAGGTCGACGCCGAAGAACTTGAAGCCAACAAAGAGCGCATCATCGAAACCCTGCGCAACTACAAGATTGAAATCTCCAAAATCAAAGCAGCCGTGGGTCCTACGGTCACGCTGTACGAGATTGTACCGGAGGCGGGGGTTCGGATTTCGAAGATTAAAAGTTTGGAAGACGACATCGCTTTGAGTCTGAGTGCATTGGGCATCCGCATCATTGCACCCATTCCCGGCCGCGGCACCATTGGTATTGAAGTCCCCAACCGCAGTCCCCAAATGGTGAGCATGAAGGCGGTCCTGGCCTCGGAGAAATTCCAAAACACCACGATGGACCTTCCTGTGGCGTTGGGCAAGACCATTAGCAACGAGGTTTTTGTGGCGGATTTGGCCAAGATGCCCCACTTGCTCATGGCGGGTGCCACCGGCCAGGGCAAGTCCGTAGGTCTGAACGCCCTCTTAGCTTCCATCCTCTACAAGAAGCACCCTTCGGAAGTCAAATTTGTACTGGTAGATCCCAAGAAAGTAGAATTGACGCTCTACAACAAGATCGAGCGGCACTTCTTGGCCAAGCTGCCGGATACGGATGAGGCCATCATCACGGACACCACCAAGGTCATTCACACGCTGAATTCGTTGTGTATCGAAATGGACGATCGCTACGAGCTGTTGAAGGATGCCATGGTTCGCAACATCAAGGAGTACAACCAGAAATTTGTCAGCCGCAAGCTCAACCCGGAAGAAGGCCACCGCTACCTCCCCTACATTGTTCTGGTCATCGACGAGTTTGCCGACCTCATTATGACGGCCGGCAAGGAGGTGGAAACGCCTATTGCACGTTTGGCCCAGCTGGCGCGCGCCATCGGTATTCACCTGATCATTGCCACGCAGCGTCCGTCGGTCAACGTCATTACGGGTATCATCAAGGCCAACTTCCCGGCCCGAATTGCCTTCAAAGTCTCGGCCAAAATTGACTCGCGCACCATTTTGGACGCTGGCGGCGCAGAGCAACTGATCGGCAAGGGGGACATGCTTTTCTCCGCAGGCAACGATTTGATCCGTTTGCAATGTGCCTTCTTGGACACTCCTGAGGTGGAGGATGTGTGTGAATTTATTGGTTCGCAACAGGCCTACCCAGACGCGTATGCCTTGCCCGAATACTCCGGCGAGGATTCCTCGGGTGGCGGAGGTGGCAACTACAGCGCAGACGAGCGCGACGCCCTCTTCGTAGAGGCCGCCCGCATTGTGGTGCAGAACCAACAAGGTTCGGCATCCCTTTTGCAACGCAAGTTGAAACTGGGCTACAACCGCGCAGGCCGCCTGATCGACCAATTGGAAGATGCGGGCATCCTCGGACCGTTTGAAGGCTCCAAAGCGCGCCAAGTCCTCATTCAAGATGAACACCATTTGATGGAACGCCTCAACGGCAACTAAGATTATGAAGCAGTACTCCTCCCTCCTTTTCACCCTTATGGCCTTTGTGTGGTCCTCTGTGGCGTTCGCCCAAAGTGGCGATCCCTTGACGCTATTGAAAGAGGTGCAGTCGAAGACGTTGGCCTACAAAGACCAGAACATTCAGTTCGCCATGGTGATTGAGGCGCCCGGCCGCGATGGAAAGAAGGTGCAACGCAAGACTTCGGGCCAAGTGCAGGTGGTCGGCGAAAAAGCCCTGTTGGTTCTCAACGGTCAGAAAATCTTCTTGGACGGTAGCCGTTTGACCACCGTGAGCGAAGAGGATGAAGAAATCGTCGTCCGCAAACTGGATGGGGATGAAACGCAGTACACCCCTGCCTCTATCCTCAAGAAATACGAGTCGGGTTCCAACTTTCAATGGGCGGGTGAAGAAACTGTTTCGGGAACCAAAATCGTGTACATCCGCATGAAGCCCAAGAACAATGTGGATGTTCGAGATGTGGTTCTGGGCATCAACATGCGCACCAAGCGCATCCATTCTTACCAGGAATTTGGCACCAACGATGTGACTACGACCTTGCGCATTGTACAATACGACGTGAATCAGGGCGTTCCTGTTTCGAAAGTCACGTTTAACAAAGCCAACTACCCTGGGTACGATTACATAGCTCCCAAGGGGATGTAATCCTGCTGCATGCAACGCATTGATTGGTATGTCCTCCGGTCCTTCGCCGGCATCTTCCTGAAGACGATAGGAATTTCCGTCTTCTTTCTGCTTATGCAGATGGTTTGGAAGTATGTGGACGATCTGGCCGGCCGTGGCGTCGATTGGTGGGTCATCCTTGAACTGCTTTTTTACTGGTCGGCTTCCGTACTGCCCATGGCGGCACCTGTAGCGGTTCTCTTTGCGGGCATCATGGTCTACGGGGACTTGGCCGAATCGCGGGAGCTCGCCGCCGCAAAATCTTCCGGGGCTTCGTTCTATCGGTTGATTCGACCCGTCCTGCTGGGCTTGGGCCTCATTGCGGTAGGCATGTTCTTCGTGGCGAACAACCTCATTCCCGTCGCCAACTTCAAAGGGGAAAACCTCCTGATCAACATTGCCAAGCAACGCCCCACCTTCAACCTTCAGCCCGGCATTTTTTACGGGGGCATCGACGGCTACAGCATTAAAATTGGCGCCAAGTCGGACAATGAGGTGCAGGATATCCTCATCTACGACCACCGGGAGCGTGGCCAAGGCAATCACACGGTCATTATGGCGCCCCGAGCGGTTCTCCACTACAGCGAAGGCAGCCGTTGGATGGAAATGGAGCTGTTCAATGGCACGAGCTACCAAGAGTACAAGGCAGAGAAGCGCGAGGAGCGTGAGCGAAAGCCCTTTCTCGAGAGTTCCTTTGAGCGCATGCTCATTCGGGTAAACATGGGGTCTTTCCAAGTAGGTGATTTGTATTCGGTGAATCGAAGCGACGAGTACAACATGCTCAGCGTTACCCAGCTGGATCGGGCCATTACAGATCTGTATGGGCAGTACAGCCAGCGGCAAGGCGAAGTGGGCCAAATCATGCGAAACAAATACTACGGATGGGCGACGGCGGACAGCGCTGCGTTTCAACCCGTGGTGGAAGAGGCCTTGGCACAGCCAGATTCGACCCAAGCCTACTACATGAAAGAGCGCTTAAAGGGGCATTACCTCTTCCGAGCGGTCAACAATGCGATCCATTCGGCGCAAGCCAACCGAGACTACATGGAGCAAATTCAATCCGAATATGT
>CAXRFY010000007.1:0-23690 GCA_964229925.1 Schleiferiaceae bacterium | reverse complement strand
CATGATACAGGCAGCACTCTGGGTATTTCTGGGCGGAGGTCTGGGCGCGGTAGCTCGATGGGGCTTTGGACAGGTAAGCAAAGGGCTCTGGAGTAGCCCTTGGGCGGCAGTCCTAGGGACATTAAGCGCCAACTTTGTGGCCTGCCTACTCCTCGGCTATGTGCTCGCCAAACAGCCCCAAGAACGCCAGCTGTGGTTTTGGGCAGTGGGCTTTTGCGGCGGCTTCTCCACGTTTTCCACATTCTCCAACGAAGTGCTCACGTGGTTGCGGGCCGGAGACTACGCCTGGGCGCTGGGCTATGTGGCGGTCTCTATGCTCGGAGGGCTGCTGGGGCTCCTCCTAGGCGCGCGCTGGGCCTAAGCCTCGGAAAGGCAGGAGCGCAACCAACTCTTAAAATCCTAGAATTTACCGGTAGAGTAGGACGGTGCCCGTGTATTCCACGGGGGAATCGCCAAAGTCCACAATGAACAGATGCCAGGCGTAAACGTCTTGGGGACTTTCCGCACCGGTGTTGTGGATGCGGCCGTTCCATTCGGCGTGGGCGTCGTTGCTTTCAAAAACGACCTGTCCCCAGCGGTTGGTAATGACCAGGCGGTATTCGTTGAAGCCCGTCACAAAGGGGCGGAAGGAGTCGTTTCGGCCGTCTCCATTGGGGGTGAAGGCGGAAGGCGTCCAAATGTTGAGGACGGGGTTGATTCGGACCCAAATGCCCAACGTATCCCAGCAGCCGTACTGGTTAACCGCAATGCGTTTGACCTCAAAATTGCCGGTATCCTGGTACTGGTGGGCAAAAAACGCGGTCTGGGTGTACAGCGTGCTGTCCCCCATGTCAAAGAAGTACTGTTCGTTGTACAAGAAACCTCCGGCATCTACCGTCACAATAGGGGTATAAATACTGGTCACAGGAGGCGAGACCGTAAAGGTGCTGCTGGGGCGCGGATTCACGAGCACAGCATCCGGGTAGGACACAAAAATGGTGTCGATGCAGCCCTCGTCCGTCCACATCCACAGCTTGACATCGTAGAGGCCTGCGTTGGTATACGTATGCGAAGGCATGGCTTGATGCGACGTATCCCCATCGCCAAAGTCCCAGAGGTAGTAGAGCGGGGTAGAGGCCGAACTCAATGGGTCAAAGAGGTGCGTGTAGGGTTCACAGCCTACAATACCGGCGAAGGAGGCATCTATTCGGGGCCGCTGGTAGACCCGAATGGTATCGTAGACCGTTTCTTCGCAGGCTTTGGATTTGATGTACAGCTGCACGGGGTAGGCGCCGGGCTGCACAAAGGTCACCGGCGGTGGAAATTCCCCACTAAAGGTGTGGATATTGGCATCGCCAGCCGCGCCAAACGTCCATTCAATAGTAGCGTCCGGGTACCAAAATCCGCTCGGGCTAAACTGGAAATTCTGTTCGTCCGCGCAAACCCCGCCGGTGTAGTTGATGCCCGCATTGATGGGCGGATAAATGTGAAATTCGACTTGGTCCGTATCTGCGCAGGGCCAGCCGGGGTTGGCGATTAGCGTGACCAGATATACCCCGGTATCGTTGAACGTGTAGACCGGGTTGGGCAGGTTGGAAGTGTCCGTGGTGCTGTTGGGGTCGCCAAAGTCCCAATGGAAGAAGGTCGCATTGTAGCTGTCTTCTTGGAAGGGCACGGTCGTTCCAATGCAGAGCTGGGTGGGGTCGTCTACTTCGGAAATGATATCGGCCCAAATAGCTGCCTGACAAGCCGTTACGTTAAACTGGTAATCGCGCCGAATGGTATTTAAAAGCACCCCATTCCGCCATTCTTCCACGCACATGGCCATCACATACTGGCCCGTGACCGTGATCTTGCCCTGAAGGTGCCCCGTGCTAGGGTTCATCGCCAAAGGTGGGTTCCCCGGTATAGGATTGGCGGTGGTGTTGGGCGCTTTGTACGGAATGGTCGTGTAGGGCGGCGGAGCCGGTGGGTTGGGTTGCGGGGTATTGAAGCCGCCGCCCTGCCCCTTGCCACCCCCGTGGTAGAGGCTGCACAATTCGTAGAACAGGGAGTCGCCATCTGGATCCGTGCAGGTTACCGGGATGTTTAGGAATTCTTGAGAGCAAAGCACAATCGGAGGCGTGGAATCCCACTGCGGGCTGCTGTTGCAGGTGTCGTTGGGGGGAATTCGGGTCGTAATCGTCATGCCCCAGTCGTCCGGGTTGTTCAGGTTGGTGATGGTGGCATTTCGGCAGCAGCGCTGGTAGGAAATAACGTAGCCGGAAGCGCGGGCGGGCAAACTTTGGACGGTGATGTAGTTGGCGTATTCGGTACAAATGTTTGGAGGCGCCTGCAAGCAGGGATTGCCGGTATTGGCCGGCACCGGATACGTAGGCCCCTTGTTCACCTGAAGGTTGTAGAGCAGCTGGCCACTGAGTCCGTCGTAGATGCCGATGGAGGCCGTTTGGTCCAATTGCGCGCCGGTCGAATTGCAATCGCGGTAGACGACCAGCTTGATTTGGTAGACGTTGTTGCCCGAACAGGTATAGGTCAATTCGCCCCCCACCAAATGCGCGGCCTGAACCGCAGCACCCAGCATGAGCAGAGCAGCCGTCAGCCAACGTTTCAAACGCTTAGCCACCGCAAACCTCCTTCCAGGATAAAATGGGCCCCATTCCATGGGAGGAAAGGTAGTGAAGGGCCTCGGGCTCAGGAGCAATGACTAAGGCAAAGTCGCCTCCCCAAGCGCCTAAGCTTTTGCCGCCCGCGTGAGCGTCGCGAAGGCGTTGAGCCACCGGGGAAACTTCTCCCAGGCGCGCGGCTAAAAATGCTTCGTGTTCCGCGCAAAGTGTTTTTAAGCGTTCAACGTCTGCCGCAGCCTCAAAGGCATGGGTCCAGGCGGTGATTTGCGCCAAATCCTCCTGGGACATCGGGGCGAGCAAATAGCGTTGAACGGCGTCTTGGCTGTCACGCTTTTGGCCCAGGTAGCCAAAGTGCAACGCGTCAATCGGCCAATGGCTCAAATCGACGGGAGTAACCTCCGCACTCGCACCCATACGGCGGTAGCGAATGGGGCCATCGGCCAGCGCGCAGGCCACGTCGTAGCCGGAGCCCTTGGAAACGGCAAAGTGGAGGGCGAGCGCATCGACCTCCAGCCACTGGGCGATTAAAGCGATCAAGGTGGAAGACGTGCCCCAGCCCCAGGACCGCTCAAATTCTACTTCCGTGACCACCGACCCCGTGGGCCAGGTCCGGCTGCCCTTGAGGTCCAGGGCGGCTTCGATGCAGGAGCGGACGAGGCTGAGCCTGGATTCTTTTGCCACATCGCCCGAGAGCCAGGTGCTTCCGTCGGCTTCCAAGGCGGTCCAGTGCAGGGAGTGCTCCCCAGGATGGTAGGTGAGGTGCTGGCCTTTTACGGTAGGGATAGCCAAGGCTTCGGCACCCTGAACAACCGCGTACTCCCCCGTGAGGAGCAGCTTACCACGTGCAAAAAACGAACGTGGCTGGGCCATATCAGTGCTGTTGAGCGCTGGTGCCGCGCAGGTCGTGGAAGGCGTTGACTACGTCCGCGTGGTGCGGAACACTCTTGGAAAACTGGTGGGCGATGAGCTCTTTTTCGGTCTCGGTAGCACCCAGTTGATTGAGGATATTCAGCAGGTGCATCTTCATGTGCCCTTTCTGAATGCCCGTCGTGGTGAGGGCGCGAAGGGCAGCAAAATTTTGGGCCAAACCCGAAGCCGCGACGATTTGCATGAGTTCCTGAGCGCCTGGCTGGCCTAAAATTTCCAAGGAGAGTTTCACCATGGGGTGGAGCTGCGTCAAGCCGCCCACCGTTCCCAAGGAAAGAGGAATTTCAATCCAAAAACGAAACTGGCCGTCCCGAATATCGCAATGCGTCAAGCTGCTGTACTGGCCATTTCGGGCCGCATACGTATGGCAAGCCGCTTCCACCGCCCGAAAATCATTGCCCGTCGCCAAAATCACCGCATCAATACCGTTCATGATGCCTTTGTTGTGCGTAGCCGCGCGGTAGGGTTCCACTTCGGCAATCTGCACGGCGCGCTTAAACTTGTGCGCGAACTCCTCGGCGCTCATGTCGGTGCCTTCCACCATCTGCTCCAGCGGGCAGGCCACCTCACAGCGAACCAAACATTCCGGCGTGTAATTGGAGAGGATGCACATGACGACCTCCAAGGTGTGTCCTTGGGTTCCGGCGTCTTGGCTGGCTTCTGCGCGCAGGATTTTCGCCATTTCCTCCAAGCAGGAGTTGATGAAGTTGGCGCCCATGGAGTCGCAGGTCTCAAACCGAACCTCCACCTGGTAGTACCCCTCCAATGCGGCTGTTTTATCCACCAATCGAAGGTCCAAAATGCCTCCGCCCCGCTTTTCCATATTGGCCGTCAAATGGGCGGTCGTCTTCTTCAAATCGCCCTTAATCCGCGCAAACAGGGCTTCCATAGTCGCCGCGGGGCCGTCGTAGTGAAAGTGGATATGTCCAATTTTAGTTGTCGACACGATGGTCGACGTAAATCCGCCGCGCTCCATCCAGAACTGCGCCGATTTCGCGGCCGCTGCCACCACAGAACTTTCCTCAATCGCCATCGGAATGGTGTAGACCTTGCCGTTGATTAAAAAATTGGGGGCTACACCCAGCGGTAAAAAGTAGTTCGCAATGGTATTCTCAATGAATTCGTCGTGGCGCTTCTGCACCCCAGCGTCCGAATGCATATAGCTCTGCATCAGATCCAATCCCTGCTGGGGCTGGGCCAAATGTGCATGCGCCAGCCATTCCATCTTGGCTTGCTTCGAAAGTTTGGAGAATCCTTTGATCTTCTTTTCCATGGTGTGTGCGTATCGGTACAAAGGTAACGCGCGCCGCAGGCCTTTGGTTTAACCGGCCTGGGCGCGCGTTGACGTGTTGGGGCTCCGCCTGTTCGCTAGCGGGAAGCTCAGCTCCAGAAGCCTGCGTACAAGGCTGCCAGGATGAGCATCAGGGCGAATGCGCCAATGTTGTAGATGCCATCCGTCTTAAACGTTTCCTTGGTGACGTTGATGCCTTTGGCATCGTCCGCGCCTTTGTGCTGGTTCCACGAGATGAGAGCGATTATACCCATGGTGAGGAGAGCCGTGTAGAGCATTTGGTCCAAGAAGGGAAGGTTCACGAAAAGTGCAGAGTCCGACCATCCCTTGGGGGCCACCTTGAAGTACATGGCGATGGGGATGGACGACAAGGCACCTACGATGGCGCCTTTGTTGGTAGCCTTCTTCCAGAACAGACCCAGGATGAAGACGGCCAAGATGCCGGGGCTCACAACGCCTGTGTATTCCTGAATGAATTGGAAGGCCTGATCGATGCCACCCAACAATGGCGCCATGATGGACGCGATGATGAGGGCGATGATGGCAGAGATTCGTCCCATATTCACCGTTTGGCGGTCATTGGCATCGCGCTTGATGTAGCCTTTGTAGATATCCATGGTGAAAATAGTAGCGGTCGAATTGAGCATAGACGCCAAGGACGAAACGATGGCAGCCGTCAACGCAGCGAAGGCCAAGCCTTTCATACCGGTGGGTAAGAACTGAAGCAGCCAAGGGTAGGCTTTGTCGGCCTCACCCGCGACGGGCATGTTGTTGCCAGCCAAACTGCCCAAGCTTTCCAAAATGGCAGGGTCGTTCACCATGACATAGGCCGCGATGCCAGGCACCACTACGATGATGGGGAGGATAAGTTTAATACCCGCGGCCAGCAGGATGCCCTTTTGGGATTCCTTCAAGGACTTCGCTGCCAAGGTGCGCTGGATGATGTACTGGTTGAAGCCCCAATAGTAAATGTTGGCTACCCACATGCCGCCGATGAGGACGCCGATGCCGGGGAGGTTCATGTATTCGGGGTTGGATTCGTCGAGGATCATGACGAAGCGTTCGGGCGCGGCGTCCATGATTTTGGACATGCCTGCCATGAAGCCCTCACCGCCACTCACGGCATCAAGCGCCAAATAGGTCGTGACCAAACCGCCAATGGTCAAGAAGAATACTTGGATGACATCCGTCCAGGAAACGGCTGAAAGCCCACCGTACAGTGAGTAGGCAGCTGCGAATACGGCCAAACCGATGACCCCGTACATCATGGGAATGCCCATAATGGTTTCGAGGGCTAAGCTGCCCAAGTAGAGCACCGACGCCAAGTTGACAAAGACGTAGAGCGCAATCCAGAAAACGGCCAAAATGGTTTTCAAATTGGTAGAGTAGCGCTTTTCGACAAACCCGGGAATGGTATAGATGCCTTTTTCAATGAAAATCGGCAGGAAGTACTTACCCACGATGATCAAGGTGAGGGCCGCCATCCATTCATAGGAGGCAATGGCCAAGCCCACGCTAAAGCCCGATCCGGACATGCCAATAAACTGCTCGGCCGAGATGTTCGCCGCGATAAGCGAAGTGCCTACCGCCCACCAAGGGAGGGACTTACTCGCCAGGAAGTAGTCTTCGGCGTTTTTTTCGTGGCCTTTCTTGTCGCGGGAGACCCAGAGGCCCACGCCCAGGATCAAGAGGGCATAGCCCATGAAGATGGCGTAGTCGAGGAATTCAAAGGTGCCGGTCATGCGTTTGGGGTTAGGGAGTTTGGGGGTTGGGGAGTTTGGGGGCTAGGGGTTAGGGAGTTTGGGGGCTTGGGGGTTTGGGCATTTTTGCCATTCTCTGCTAACAAGCCAACGAACAAACAAACCTTTAGAGTTCAAAGTGAAAGCCGCGCTTGGAAAGTGCTTCGTAGCGGGCGGGGTCAAAACGGTAGAGGCGAGCGGGACGGTGGCGAACCGCTTTTTGGGTTTTGTCAAGTGGGATAAGTAAATCCATAAATAGAATTTTTTTGCGAAAGTTTGCTTTGTCAAATTGCGTCGACAGTAGAGTTTCATAGAGGTGTTGCAGATCTGCAAGCGTAAACTCCTCCGGCAATAGTTCAAAGCCAATAGGTTGATTTCGTACCCGTAACTTCAATCGATCTATGGCTGAATCAAAAATTTCCTTGTGGTCAAAGGCCATTTCTTCCAAATCTTGGATTGGGGTCCATTTCGCATCAATAGCCCAAGATGAGGGTTTCGGATTATAGTCTGCAATCTTGAGTAGGGAGTAATAGGCGATTGTTGCCACGCGGCCAAGGGGGTGACGATTAACTCCAGCAAAGGTCTGAAGTTGTTCGAGGTACACATTTTCCAACCCAGTTAGATCGCGAAGCACGCGCTGTGTCGCTGTGATGGCATCTTCATTTGGATGTACAAGATCCCCGGGAATGGCTTGAAAATCCTTAAATGGTTCAGTTCCTCTTTTGATTAGCAGAACCTTGACATCTGAACCATCGTAGCCAAAAACCACACAATCCACAGATATTCCAAAAGTAAAATAATCATCTAGGGCGTTACTCCGAGCAGAGGGGACATCATGAAATTTAGCGATGGGTTCAGTTTTCAATGGTTATGAAGTGTTTTTTGGACAGTTTTGTAATAGTCGAAAATACTAAAACAACTATCATAACACAAACTCTTTGAGTTATCTTAATACTCAAATAGTGCATCCAGTTCTCTTTCCGGTGTACTATGTCAAATGGATCGTTCACTGCAAATGAACATTGTACCACCTAAAGCATAAGAAAACACATCCCAAGCATCGGCCGTAAACCTCGGGTCGAAGGACGGAATCCAGGCCTCAAAGGCCACAGAGGCGGCTACCCAGGCGCCCAAAACAAATGAAGGGCTCCAGCGAAAAGCGGGTTGCCAAAAACGGATCACCCAAGCGGGTAGGCCCAGGGCGACTGGTAAAAAGAGAAAGGTGTCCAGGTAGGAATCCGCCCAAGGATGCGACCAGTCCCCGGCAATGGCCGCTTGATGTAGGACAAAGAGGATAACGCTGCCCGCAAGAAGGCGAGGCGGCGTTAAACGGCGACCCAGTAGGCCATCCATGCGATGGAACCCGCAAAGAACATGGCGACCCACTGAAGGGCAACCACGGAATTCTTCAAGAAACGAACAGGGGCAGGGATGGAGGGATCCTTGATCCAGGTAGGTAGGGGCATTTCGAAGGGATTTGGGGTGCGGTGGTCCATGAGGGGAGCACCCGTTTGAGCATGGCTAGGAAGCGCTTCGGGACCACAGGTTGGGCAGATCCCGTCGGGAGCTTCGTGCCAGTGGCCGCAAGAAGAACAGCGGAAGGAGCGCTTCATACCGCAAAGGTAGGGTAGCTCAAGGGCCTAACGTGTCTTAGTTAGGAGGTTTTTCGTCCAGGGATGCACGCTTCGGCGACGTCGGTGCGACACGCGCCAGGGTTCGTGGGATTTGATGTTTTTCACGTAGATCCATTCGGCCTGGGCGGCTTCTTGCGTGAATTCGACCGTCATGAACCCATGGTCGCGGACATTGACATACTCCAAGTTTTTATTGCGCATCCACAAGAGGAATCCGGCAAAGCGCGCCACGAGGGGATTGGCGTATTCGTCAAAGTTGGTGGACGTGATGCTCGGGGTGCAAAGTTCCACGTAGCCTGGGCCTTCAAAGCCCCAGGAGCAGTGGGAATCGCCGGTCAAAATAACCACGGGCGCGACCGTGGGGAAGAGGTTAGCCAGGTGGTCACGTTCCGCCAGGTACCCATCCCAGGCATCGGGGTTGTGGTCTTTGACGCGCTTCGTAGGCAGCACGCCTAAATCGAGTGGGGAGAAAATCGTTTGGTTTCCCAGGACGCGGTAGGCTGCGGCGCTGTTTTGGAGGCGTTCGGTCACCCAGGTCCGTTGGGCCTCGCTCATGAGGTGGTGCTCCTCAAGGGGGGCGTGGCGGCCCGCTTCGCTGCGGGGCACATCCGTGCGCCCGTCCAAACGCGTTTCCAATAAAATCAGGTCCAGCATTTGGCCGTACCGAAAGGCGCGGTAGCCCTGAGGTTCCTCCTCCCGAACGGGCATCCATTCGTAGTAGGCCTGCATCGCTGCTTGCCGACGCGCGGCATAGTCGCCTTCGTTTTCCTGGTGGTTGTCCGCCCCGGTGGCAAAGCTGTTGTTGGCAATCTCGTGGTCGTCCCAAATAGCAATCACCGGATGTGCCGCGTGCATAGCTTGCAGGTTGGGGTCGCGGTGGTACTGAGCGTAGCGCGTTCGGTAATCGTTTAGGCTGACAATTTCGTGATCGGGAACATGCACGCGGCCAGGCACCTTCCAGCCCGCCTTCCAGGGACCGTATTCGTAGATGTAATCGCCCAAATGCACGACCACATCCACATCGCTGCGCTGGGCAATTTCCCCGTAGCCGTAGAAATAGCCCGCCTCGTAGTGGGCACAGGACACAACCACAAGTTTGACGGGTTCCAGGGCATTTGGGGCTGGGGCCGTCTTCGTTTGGCCGATCGGCGACACGTGCTCGTTCCACCAAAAGCGGTAGAAATAGGTCGTTCCCGCCTCCAGTCCCCGGGCGACCACCTTGGCGGTTCCACTGTGGGCGGGATCGGTCTGGACACTTCCGCTCGTGTAGATGGAGGTGAAGTCTGCATCCCGGCTGCACTCCCATGTAATCGTTTCCGGGCCTGAAATGCCTTCTAGGGCGGTCCAAAGCACAACGGATTCCGAATACGGATCGCCCGAGGCGACCCCAAAGGCAAAGGGCTGCTGCGCCAACAGGCGAGTCCCAGCACATACAGCCAAGAGGAGAAAAGAGCGGGTAGCGTTCACGGGCCGCAAGAAACAGCAATTTTGTAAATCCGCCATGAAGCCCAGGTAAAATCCCAGGAGAATGGGCATAAAAAAACCCGCCGGTTGGGGCGGGTCTTTCGTGGTTCGGGGCGGGATCGAACCGCCGACACATGGATTTTCAGTCCATTGCTCTACCAACTGAGCTACCGAACCTCCTCATTTGGAGGCGCGAAGTTAATACCAATTCTGCATTCATCCGTCGCGAATTTTCACAAGGAAATTTAAACTTTTCGAATAGCTTGAGTTAGATGCGACTAAGTAAAGCGGTATTTTAGAGCATGAAGTTATCGTTCCTCAAAGGTCGCCTAGCCAAAAAAGGCTGGGAATACCGCGATTCGTTCCCGCACCATCTTCCTCAGTATGTGCTCATTGCTGGGCCACATACGTCTTGGCGCGACTTTTTTCTGGCGCTCTGTGTCCGCGAGGATTTGGGGCTTCACGACCTCAAATTTTTAGCCAAACACAGCCTGTTTTGGTGGCCCTTGGGTCCCATCCTGCGCGCCATGGGAGGGATACCGGTCAATCGCTCCAGTACCCATGGGGTCGTTGATCAGATGGCCGAGCACTTTGCGTCGAATTCCACCTTCAAGTTGGGGCTAGCTCCCGAGGGAACACGGGGCAAGGTGCAAGGACTTAAGTCGGGCTACCGCAACATCGCTGAAAAAGCCGGCGTGCCCATTGTGACGCTCGGCTTGGACTTTGGCCGAAAAGTGATCAGCGTAGCGCAGCCTTTCGCCGCAACATCTCCAGAAACAGACGACGGCCACGTGCTGGATGTCCTTGGACCCTTGGAAGGAGCGAAGGCCGACTTGGGCCTTCAGCATCTAACCCCGGACCGCGCCCGCCGCACCCTGCCCGAGCAAATGGCCTGGAACGCTGCCCACTTCCCCGATCGCCGATTCTTGGACGAGCCCCATGCAGAAGCGGGTCACATTCGATTCACCCACCGCGAAGCCTTCGACGAGGCCAAAGCCTTTGCCGCTGGCTTGCATGCTGCAGGTATTCAACCCGGAGACAAGGTGGCCATTATTGGCAAGAACTCGGCGCATTGGCTCATTGCAGACTACGGCTGTGCCTTAGCGGGCGCCGTCTCCGTGCCCATGTACCCGACCATCGATGGGGAAACGGCGAAGAAAATTCTCGAACATTCAGAATCCAAAGTGCTCGTCATCGGCAAACTGGACGATGCGAGTGTGTACGTTCAGCACTGTCCTGCCGGTGTTCAGCGCGTGTACATCCCTTACATGGCCCCCGACGTGGCTGGCAGCACATGGGAGGACTTTAAGGCAAAAGGAAGGTTCGATTTCCAACCGCACCCCATGGATCCCGAAGCCCTGATGACCATTATCTACACGTCAGGTACGACCGGCATGCCCAAGGGTGTCATGCACAGCTTCAAAAACTTCCAAGCAGCTTTCCGCATGATTTTGGACCAGTTCGACTTCCTGCACCAAGAGGTTTTCATTTCCTACTTGCCCCTCAGTCACGTGGCCGAGCGCATGATTATCTCTGCCGCTGGCGTTTATTTAACGGGCCGAATTCACTTCGTCCAATCCCTAGACACCTTCGCTAAAAACCTCGAAGAAGCCCAGCCCACCGTCTTTATGGCGGTTCCGCGCATTTGGGAAAAATTTGGGGAAACCCTTCAATCCAAAATTCCCGCCGCCTTCCTTCGCCGCCTTCTGGCACCCATCCTGCGCAAAAAACTGGGCATGTCGCGCTCCCGCCTGGTTCTCTCTGGGGCGGCGTCTATTCGCGCCTCGCTCCTCACCGATTTTGCGGGAATGGGCATTCACATCCAAGAAGTCTACGGCATGACCGAAAACCTCGGCATCTCCACCGTCAACTTCCGTGGCAAAGTGAAGATTGGCACGGTAGGCCAGGCCTTTAAGGGCATGGACGTCTTTTTAGGCGATGGCGATGAAGTCCTCGTCAAGGGCCCAACCTGCACGCAAGGCTACTACAAGGAGCCCGAAAAAACGGCCGAACTCTTCGCGGGCGGCGCCCTCCATACGGGCGACTGTGGCTCCATCGATGCAGAGGGCTACCTGACCATCACGGGCCGAATCAAAGACATCTTCAAAACCTCTAAAGGCAAGTACGTCGCCCCAGCACCCATCGAAAATCGTCTCATGATTTCGGAGCACATGGCGCAGGTCTGTGTTGCTGGCCTGGATTTGGCCCAACCCATAGCCTTGGCCGTTCTCACGGAGGACGCCCGCAAAGTGGCTCAAGCGGATGTAGTGAAAGCATCGGAGGACCTTCTCCACCAGGTCAACCAAGCCCTTCCCTCGCACGAGCGCATGGACAAACTCTTCTGGGTGAATGAGGACTGGGCCGTCGAAAATGGCTTTCTGACTCCAACGCTCAAAATCAAGCGGAACGTCGTCGAAGCCTACTACAAAGATGCGGTGTATGCGCAGATGGATTCTGCCAAAAAGGTGCTCTTTTTAAACGCTTAAGGGGGCGATAGGCCCTACTTTTGCGGCATGATTTGGGCGATAGAGCTCGGCAATACCCGAACCAAAATAACCTGCTTGGACGCCTCTGGCGCCTCCATCGTCGATACCCGCTATTTGGCGCCGGACGACTCCTCCTGGGCCCAGGATTTAACGCCCTCGTTTCCCCTGCGTATTGCCAACACGGCCCAACGCAGTGTTCCTCAACACTTACAAAGTTGCCTGGTCGAGCTTTCCTCGCCATGGCCTTTCCAGCTAGACTGTTCGCCCACCATAGGGGTGGACCGATGCCTTGCCGTCCTGGGCGCGCGTCAGCTCCACCCCTTGGGTCCCCTCGCCGTCCTTTCCTGTGGCACCTGTTTGACCGGGACCCTACTGGACGACCAAAACGTCCTACGCGGGGGCCCCATTTCTCCCGGTTGGACCATGCGCCTGCGGGCCATGGCGCACTTTGCGCCCGCCTTGCCCGCACTTTCCCCCGAAGCCCGTCCCTTCTCGCCCCACGGCACACCTTCCACCGAATCTAGCATGCAGCAAGGCGCCTACGCCGGGATGGCGGCGGAAATGGAGCATTGGATCCAAGCCTGGAAGCGGGAATTTCCGGGGATTGGCATTTTTATCACCGGCGGAGATGGCCCGGCTTTTGCTAAACCATCTGAAAGCGGCATCTTTGCGGCTTCCAATCTTGAAGCACGTGGGCTTTTGGCCCAATACCTCTATGAAAAGCACCGTTAGAACCCTCTTTCTACTCGCTGGCCTCCTCTTGGGTCAAGGCTTGCTCTTTGGACAGAGCGGTGGCGTGAGTCCGTATTCTATCTACGGACATGGCTGGGTCCAGCCCAATGCCTTCACGTACCATAGCATTTTGGGAGGCACCCAAGCGGCTGCGACTTCAGGTTTGTATGTGAACCCAGCCCAGCCTGCGAGCTACGCGGACTTGCGCTATACGACCTTGGATTTGGGCGGTAGCTACATGGGCGTGCACCAGGCGAACGAGAATGCCAGCTTGTGGAACACCACGGGTGGATTTAAAAACATGGGCGTAGCCTTTCCATTGAAGAAGTGGATGGGCTTTTCAACGGGATTAATGCCTTATTCCTTGACCGGCTACGACATGCTGACCAAGGGAACGGACGCGGATTTTGGCGACTACACACAACAGTTCAAAGGCAACGGCGGCTACACCAAGCTGCATGTAGGCTTGGGTCTCAAGCCCGTGAAGTTTCTAGCACTTGGCTTCAATGCCAACTACCTCTTTGGTTCATTGGACCAGACGACGAGCATGATTTTTAGTGACAACCAGTTCAATTCGGTTCGAGTAGCTCAGCGCACTTTGGCCAGCGATTGGTACTGGGATGCTGGAGCGCAACTTCGCCTTCCTGTTGGGGCCTATAAAGTGGTCGCAGGGGCTACGCTTCGCAATGGAAGTGCGATTTCAAGCACGTTTAACGACTTGAGCTATACCTACATCGCAAACGGATCCGGCTCTGAAACGCCGTTGGACACAGGTGCAGCCGTATTGAACCAAGAGGGCTATATCTACGTTCCTACCCAGATGAGCATTGGACTGGAATTCAGCAAACCGGCAAAAGATTTGCCCGTTTCGGCATGGTCTGTAGGTTTCCAGTACCAAGTCACGGAAACCCAGTACCTCTTGCCCTTCAGCACAGGAACGCTTCCTTGGTTGATGAGCGAGCCCTGGAGCGGACCCTATGCTGAAAACAGCACCCGGATTTCGGCCTCAGCGAGCTTAATTCCTTCCTTGGCGTTCCCGGACAAGCGTTTAAAAGGATTCAAAAACGACATCGCCTACCGTGCAGCTTTTAGCTATGAAAACACGGGACTGGTTCTAAATCAGACCCCTATCAACGCATGGCAAGCGAGTTTGGGCATGGGACTTCCTATCGGGGGTCGGGCTATTTTGCCAGGAGATGTTAAATTTGCCACCCTTCACATCGGCGCTCAAGTCGGAAGCTGGGGAACAAAAACGAACGGACTAATCCAAGAATTCTATGCGCAAGCGACTGTAGGGGTCACACTCAACGACCAGTGGTTTGTCAAATTTAAATACCGGTAATACTCATGAAGCGCATTCTACTCGTACTCTTCGCATTCAGCGCATTCTTTGCAAACGCTCAGAACTGGGGCAGCAATGATGCAGACAGCATCCGTTGCTTTGAGAACTACAACAACTTCGGTCAGCTTTGCAATGGCAAGGACTACCTCCAGGCCTATGAGCCCTGGATGATTGTCTACACCACGTGTCCACAAGCGAGCGAGGTAGTCTACAAATTCGCCCCCAAGATTTTTGACGCCAAGATTAAAGCTGAGCAAGACCCTGCGAAAAAAGCGGAGCTTATCGCAGCGCTCATGAAGATGTACGACGATTGGAACACCTACTACCCTGGAAGTGAAGCCAAGGTATTGGGCCAGAAAGCCAACGACTACTACGATTACTACCCTGAGGACGCCTACACGGCCTACCAAATGTTCAACGCCGCTTTGGATGTAAATCCCGGTGACATTCAACCTTTGTACCTCAACAACTACTTCAATTCGGTGATTGCCCTTTACAAAGTGGACACCTTGGATTCAGAAGGTTTGTTGAACGCCTACGGCGCTGTAGGTGAAGCCATTGAGATGCAAACGGATAACTGGAACCGCGAAATCACCGCGCTCACGGAAAAGGACACCTTGGGAACAATCTCTTCGCGTGAGAAGCGTGTATTGGACATTGACAAGCGCTTGCTGGCACAATCTACCAAGTTGATGACCAACATTGAGCGTGGTTTGGCCCCCTTGTTGACCTGTGACCGATTGGGCCTCATCTACAACCAGGAAAATTTTGACAAGCACCTAGGTGATGCAGCTTGGCTGCGTCGTGCCGAGAAGATGCTCTCGAAGGAGCGCACGGATACGGCTGGCACTACGGATTGTACCGACAACCCCATCTACTACTTGGTGGCGCAGTCGCTCTATGATCTTGAGCCATCTGCCCAAGCAGCACGTTCTATGGGTGTGTTGAGCATCAAGAACGAGAAGTACGACGATGCTGTCAAGTACTTTACGGATGCCATCGCTCAAGAAGCCGATCCTTTGAAAAAAGCCAAGGACTACTTGAAGCTTGCAGCCATCCATTTGAAGACGGGCAACTTGGCTGCGGCTAAGAGCGATTGTGCGGCGGCTGTTCGCAACAACGAGAACTCCGGTGAAGCCTACTTGATGTGGGCTAACGTTTACGCAGCTGCAGCAGGAAGTTGTGGCAACAACGTATTCGAAAAGAACGCCGTTTACTGGGCAGCCATTGACAAGGCCGCTCGTGCCAAGCAGGTGGATCCCAGTGTGGCAGGCCGCTCCGACAAGTTGGTGGCCAAGCTCCGTCCCGGTATTCCCGACAAGTCCATCTCTTTCCAATTTGGTAAGAAAGAAGGCGACCGCTACACCATCGGATGTTGGATTAACGAAACGATTACTGTTCGTTTCTAATCGTGTTTCCACGACCACATAGCATACACAGAGGAGCCCGCTGGGCTCCTTTTGTGTTCTTTGGACTTTGGGCTTTGATGGGCTGTTCCAACGATGAGCAAGCCGTAAGTGCCTTGCGTCAGCAGTTTACGGGGGCCATGATCGAACAGCACAATGTGCAAATTGTCTACAGCGACAGTGGTATGGCCAAAATCCGAGTAACAACGGGTGTTTGGGAAGATTACAGCAGCGACGACGAACAGCCACGGCAGGTGTTTCGGCAAGGATTTCGGGTGGAAATCCTCGACCCACAAGGACGCGTTACAGGCCACTTGAAGGCCCAAAAGGCCGTGCGCCGAATGTCCGACCAAGTGTGGGTATTAACCGGCGACGTGGAAGTGGTTCAAGACGGGGGCAATGCCCTCTATACGGACGCCATGGAATGGGACCGCGTGAATCAGGTCTTCCGGAGTGAATCTAACGTCCGCATCATCGATAAGGGCGAAGAAGTGCAAGGAAAAGGGTTTGAAGCGAAGGAAGATTTGTCGCAATACACCATCTTTGCAGTGTCCGGACATTTTGAAGGACAAGACTAGACGCACATGAAACCCACTTTTGCTCGCCGCAGTTTGAAGACCGTTGAATGGGTCTGGCTCGTGATTGGCCTGCTTTCCTTGGAAACGATTTACAGCAACTGGACGGTAGACCGTAACCGGGCGTACATGTTTGTGCTCTTTGCCTTTCTAGGCTTCTTCATGTTTGGTCTCCGTCGCAAGCAGCGCAAGACCATGGAGGCGCGTTGGAAATCCAACGACGACGCCTCCAATCCATCATGAACGAAGGCCTCATCCTCCTTGCGGCGCTCTTGTTTTCGGCCTTTTTTTCGGGCATGGAAATCGCGTATTTGAGCGCCAACCGACTCCAAATTGAAATTGAAACGAAGCGTGGTACCTGGCTGGGTGCCCGTTTGGCCTTTCTCATCAACCATCCGTCCCATTTCATTGGCGCGATGCTTATGGGCAATACGATTGCGCTCGTCGTGGTTGGTTTGCAAACCTCAGCGCTGCTGGATCCCGTGTTTGTGGATGCGTGGAAGTTGGCTCCAGGTTGGGCTGTAGCGCTCCAAACGTTGCTCTCCACCTTGGTCGTCCTCTTCGTGGCTGAATACCTTCCAAAGGCCTTTTTCCGCAACCGCGCCAACGATTCGCTCCGCTGGTTCACCCTCCCGCTCACGGTGGTTTATTGGGTGCTTTGGCCGTTGGTGGAAGTGCTCACGCGCATCAGTAAGGCCTTCTTGCGCCGAATGGGCCGCGACGTAAAAGCCAGCGCTGAACCCGTCGTCTTTGGCCGAGCAGACCTGGACCACTATTTGGAAGAGGGCAGTACAGCGGAAGAAGTCGAGCCGGAAATTGAGCTCTTCCGAAATGCGTTGGACTTTGGCGACGTCAAAGTGCGCTCCTGCATGGTTCCCCGCACTGAAATCTGCGCGGTCCCAGCCTCCATCTCCATGGAGGACCTCCGCGAAAAATTCACAGAAACCGGCTTTTCCAAGCTCGTGGTCTACCGCGATACAGTCGACGATGCCTTTGCCTACGTGCACGCTTTTGGGCTCTTCCGCCGTCCCAAGCGCCTCGCGTCCATCCTGACCCCGCTTTCCTTTGTGCCTGAAACCATGAGTGCCCAGGAAGTCTTCAAGATGCTTATTCGAGACAAGCGCTCCATGGCCTCTGTCGTCGACGATTTGGGCTCTTTGACGGGTATTGTTACCCTAGAAGATGTCGTCGAGGAGCTCTTCGGCGAAATTGATGACGAGCACGATACGGACGTTCGGACCGAAGAAGAACTGCCCAACGGCACCTGGAAGCTGGACGCATCCCTCGAGGTGGACTACCTGAACGAAACGTATGGATTCGACTGGCCGGAAGAGGAAGCGTACAGCACCTTAGGCGGTTTGATCGCCAATCATTTGGGCCATTTGCCCGTCGAAGGGGAGACCCTGCAGCTCGAAAATTGGGTCTTCACGATCCAAACTATGGACGCCCAACGCATTGCCTGTGTGATTGTGTCCAAAGATCAGGACTAAAGCCCGCATTTCTTCGTGCATGCGGCCGTTCTGATTTGTATATTCGCACCCTTATTTTCTACGCATTATGGGAATGTTTGACAAACTCCGCCGCCGCTCTGGCCTGGTAATCATCGCCATCGGTTTTGCACTCGGCGCATTTATCCTCGGTGAATTCTTTTCATCTAGCACTGTATTGTTCAACGGCGATCAAGACGCTGTAGGCTATATCAACGGCGAGAAGATCTCTTCCATGGACTTCAACCGTGAAATGGAAGATCTCCGAATCAATAACCCCAACATGGCCAACCTGGGCAGCATGCAGCTTTCTCAGATGGTTTGGAACCAGCAGCTTCAGAACCGCCTCATCGGCGATTTGCAAGACGAGTTGGGCTTCACGGTTAGCACCGATGAGTTGTGGGACGCCATTGTCAGCAATCCGAGCATCCAATCTATGGAGGGCTTCCGCGACCCCAATACGGGCGCATTCAACCCTGAGTTGTTGAAATCAGCTTTGGCCAATTTGCGTGACAACAAGGACGCTAGCCAAGAAGCTACGGACCAGTGGCTGAACTGGGTCAACTTCGAAAGCGATGTGCGCAACGAAGCGCTTTCCAACAAATTCTACACCGCGGTGAAGCAAGGATTGCGCACCCCCGTGAGCATCTACCAGCACAACTTGGCGCGCAAGACCCGTCAAGCTGAAATCGAGTGGGCCGGCCTTTTGGTTCAAGCCACCGCCGACACCGTGGTTGAAGTAACGGAAGCGGATTTCAAAGCCGTTTACGCGGAGAACAAAGAAAACTTCAAGGTCATCAACGAATTGCGCGACATCTACTTCACCAACTTCCCCTTGGAGCCTTCTGACGCGGACCGCAATGCCGTTTTGGCTGAACTCGGTGAGATGAAGGCCGAACTCGCTGCCTCCACCGACGACTCCGCCTACGTCATGGCCAACAGCGATGTTCCTTTCCAGGACAACTACTACAGCCTCGACCTCCTTGACGAGTCCCTCTCTACGGCTATTAAAGGTCAAGGTGCAGGCTTCGTGAGCGATCCCATCGCTATTGGACCTGGGTACCAAATCGTAAAAGTGATGCGCCGCCGCAACATGCCGGACTCCGTGTCAGCACGCCACATTCTTGTGGCCTTCGCGGGTGCGGAGCGTTCACAAGCCACGCGTGACTACCAAACGGCCAAGACCATCGCGGATTCTTTGCTCGCGGGTATCCAGTCGGGTAGCTTGAACTTCAACGACGTCGCTACCACCTTCAACGACGATATCGTGGCGGGCTCTAAAGGCGGCGATTTGGGCTGGTTCAAGCCCAATATGATGGCCAAGCCTTTCGAAGACTACTGCTTCCGCAACAGCACGGGCACCACCGGTTTGGTCTTCACCAACTTCGGTTTCCACATCATTAACGTAACCGGCCAGCGCGGTGCGGTACCTTCTGTTCAGCTCGCTCAAGTTTTCCGCCGCGTAAACGTTTCTAAAGAGACCGAACAAGGCGTCTACACCCAAGCCGCAGAATTCGCCAAAGCCCTTCAGAGCGGCGAAGACGCCCAAGCTGTAGCCAACCGTTTTAACGTGGCCTTGTTGCCCAACAAGAACACCTCCGCAACGGATGAGCAAATTGTTGGTCTGGGTGAGAGCCGTGAAGTGGTTCGTTGGGCTTTCAATGCCGAACGCGAAGTCAACGAAGTGGGTGTCATCAACAACAACTACCAGAACTACGTAGTCGCTCAATTGACCGCCGTGTACGAGCCCGGTTACAAGTCTGTAGACGAAGTGCGCGACGAGTTGCAACTCTTGGCTCTCAACCACGCCAAAGTGGCCTACCTCAAAGAACAGTGGGCTTCTCAGACGCCTGCCTTCCAAAAGGCCACTGTAAGTTTGTCCAGCCTCTTCATGCCCGGTGCGGGCCGCGAAGCTGCGATCATCGGTTCAGCGGTGGGTTCGCCTGTGGGCTTCCAATCTGACGTGCTCGAAGGCTTGAACGGTGTTTACCAGTACAAAGTTTTAAACATCATCGAAAACCCCGGCGTAGCAGCTACGGCAGGTGATGTAGCCCAGCAGAACAACCAACTCCGTAGCCGCGTCCAATCTGCCCTCTTCCAAGCCTTGATTGATGGTGCGGACGTAGAGGACTACCGCGGTAAGTTCTACTAAGCATTTCCTACGCGGATTACCGCGACACGAAGAAAAAAGGCGCCCAGTGGGCGCCTTTTTTGCTTGGGGGCTGGGGGCTAGAGGACTAGGAAGCTCGGGCTGCGCCCTGTGGCTAGAGAGCACGCGCTTCGCGCTGTAGCCTTTTCGCTTAAAAGTTTAATCTCTTTTACCCTTAAACCTTGTGGTGGACCTTCGATGCGCGCCAGGACTTTCCGTTGATTTGCCAAGCTCTAGCTCTCTAGCTCTCTAGCTCTCTAGCTCTCTAGCTCTCTAGCCTTCTAGCGCGCCGAAAACCGATCGCGTCGCGATGGTTTTCGCGCTACAACGTCTGCCACCTAAACGCATCCATGCGCAGGAAGAGGAAGAGCATCAATGTGAAGGCCCAAAGAGAAGAACCTCCGTAACTGAAGAAAGGAAGGGGGATGCCGATGACGGGAACTAAGCCAAGTGTCATTCCAATGTTCACTAAGAAGTGGATGAGGAGCACGGAGGCGATTCCAAAGCCGTAAATGCGAGCGAAGGACTCTTTTTGGCGTTCGGCCAAGTAGAGAATGCGACCGATGAGGCCTGCGAACGCCAACAGGACGGCGATAGATCCCAAAAAGCCCCATTCCTCGCCCACGGTGCAGAAGATGTAGTCGGTCGTTTGGGCGGGGACGAAGTTGAGTTTGGTTTGTGTGCCGTTGGTGTAGCCCTTGCCAATGAAACCGCCGGAGCCGATGGCGATGAGGGATTGAGCAGTTTGGTAGCCGGCGGCGCTGGGTTGATCCACTTGGCCCAAAAGGAGTTGAACCCGGAGCTTTTGGTGCGGTTGGAGGACAGAATTAAAAATTTGGTTGACCCCTAGGGCCCAAACTACAGCTAGGGCACCGTACCAAATAGCGGGGTGACGAAGTACCACGGAGAATTTCAGACGGCGTTGCAAACGGTCAAAGGCTAAGGCTAGCATGCTTGCAGCAGCGATGAGGCTGAGCACAACCCCGCTGGAGAAGGCAAGGGCTAAGACGCCTACAACTAGGGCGCCGAGACCTAAGAAGATGAAATAACCGGGCAGGCCTTCGCGGTAAAAGACCAGTAGGAAGCCTAAGAAAACAAGGGCGGATCCGGTGTCTGGTTGGAGTAGAATCAAACCCATAGGGAGAAAAACGGCAGCGGCGGGGAGCCAACGGGAGCTCCAGTTTTTGAGGTTGACCCCACGTTGTGAAAGGACACGAGCGGTCATGAGGGCAGTGCCGAGTTTGGCAAATTCGGACGGTTGAAGGCCAAAACTGCCAATGGCGAGCCAACTCTTGTTGCCTCCCACTTCTTTACCTACGGCAAGAACGGCCAGCAATAGGAGCAAGGTGACGATGTAAATGGGGACGGTAAGCACTTCATACAAGCGCCCGTCGCTCAAGAGCACGACAAAAATGAGTAGGCCGCTTAGCCCCATGAACATCAGTTGGCGGCCGGCTTCGTTGTTCCAGTCCCAGCCAAATCCATCGAGTTCGGGATTGACGGTGGCATAGATGTTCATCCACCCAAAGACGACTAAGAAGGTGAAAAGGCCTACCGTGAGACCGTCCAATTTGCCAAACCAACCGCTCTGTGTCCGCATCTCAGTAGGGGGGGAGTTCGGTTTTAACGCTGTGGACTCGGTATTCGCCGTGTAAGTTGCCTTCGACCATGGTCTGTTCCAGGGCGGGTCGGCTGATTTCACCGTGGATGTACTTCTCCATCATGAGACTGGCAATGGGGGCAGCCCAACGGGAGCCCCAGTAGCCGTTTTCTACGATGATGGCGAGGGCAATTTTGGGATTTTCGACAGGGGCGAAGGCCATGAAGATGGAGTGGTCTTGGCCGTGGGGGTTTTCGGCGGTACCCGTTTTTCCGGCCATGGGGAGCCCTTCGAGGCGGGAAGCGCGGGCCGTACCCGATTCAAACACATCCGCCATGCCTTGGATGATGATATCAAAGTTTTCGGGGTCGATGGTTGTGATGTGCTTGAAGCCGAAGAGTTCAGGATCCACGGGGTCTAAGCCCACTTGGCGAACTACGTGGGGGGTGTACCAGTAGCCGTGGTTGGCCACAGCCGCAGCCATATTGGCCAACTGAATGGGGGTAACCACGAGTTCCCCTTGGCCAATAGCTAGGGAAATAACGGTGGGCGACTTCCAGCGGTCGCTGCGGTATACCCGGTTGTAGTAACTGCCGTCGGGTACGAAGCCTTTGCGGCCGGTGGGCAGGTCGACGCCCAGGAAGGCGCCCAAGCCAAAGCTGGTGACGTGTTTGTTCCAAGCGTCTATGCCCTGCGAGGCGGTAGGGTATTTGTCCAGAGTGCGCTTGAGGATTTGGCAGTGGTAGTTGTTGCAGGATTTGGAGATGCTTCCGCGCAAGTCCAAGGTGCCCGCTTTGCAGTGGCAACCCACGTGAAGCCGCCCAAAGTGGTAGCCATCAATGCAGGTGAACTGCGTTTCTGGAGAGACCACGCCTTCTTGAAGGGCGATCAAGGCATTTAATACCTTGAAGGGAGAGCCTGGAGGGTATTCGGCTAGAATGCCGCGGTCGTACAAGGGCTTGTTAATGGAGTCCCGGTAGAGCATGGAGTAGTTCCGAGAGCGGTAGCGACCGACCAAGGCATTGGGATCGTAACTGGGGGAGGAGACAAGTGCCAGAATCTCGCCCGTCGCTGGCTCAATGGCAACAATGGATCCTCGTTTGCCGGACATCAAGAGTTCGCCATAGGCTTGGAGCGTAGCGTCCAACGTTAAGGTAAGATTAGAGCCTGGGACGGGTTTTTCATCGTATTTCCCCCCTTGAAAGGGGCCCACATCGCGGTTGAGGTTGTCCACCGTGATGTAGCGACGGCCCGCGCGGCCGCGGAGCGCCTCTTCGTAGCTAGCTTCCACACCCGAGATGCCGATGTAGTCGCCTAGTTCGTATTCGGGCTTTCGGCTCAAGATGTAGTCGTTGACCTCCGACACATAGCCCAAAACGTTGCCCCCGGTCGGCTTGAGGTACTTGCGCAGGATGCGGCGGCGCAAGGCGATGCCCGGGTAGAAGGAAACTTCCTCTTGAATGCGCGCGTAGTCGTTGGCGGTCAAGCCGCGTAGGATGGGACTGGGCCGAAAGGGGGAGTACACCTTAGCCCGCTGCAAACTGCGGCGCAAACGGTCTTCATCTTCGCCCAGCAACCGGGCCAAACGCGCCGTGTCAATGTCATGCATCAAACGAGGCGTGGCTTCGACGTCGTAGGCCATTTGGTTGGAGGCCATGACCTCGCCATTGCGGTCCAGCATAACCCCGCGAGGCGCAAAAATTTTCTCAATGCGCTGCGCGTTGTTGGCGGCGCTCAAGGTGTAGCGTTCGTCAATGATTTGGATGGAGACCAGGCGCGCAATGAAGACGATGGTGGCGCCTACGAGCAGGAAGAGGTAGAGACTCGTGCGTTTCATCGTGCCTCCTCCGGTTTGATTAACAAGCCAGTGAGGTAGAGCAGAAGCAGCGAAGCCGCCCCGGAAACAAGGGTACGCCAGATAAAGGCCCAAAAATGGTAGATGCCGTGAGCGTCAACGGCAAAGAGGTAGCCGTGGTGGGCCGAAACAGCTACAGCGGTGTAGACGAGACATTTACCACTGCCCATGTCTTGCAGTGTGAAGCCAAGGTTTTCTTCGGCGGCCCTGGGGAGTCCGGCGGACCGGCTGGCGGGGCGGCAGTAAGCGAGCACGCTGCTGGCCATGCGGTGCATGCCCCCGCTGTGCATCTGGAAGTCCATCCAGGCTCCCACGGCGGCGCCGAGCCAAAGGAGCTGCATTCGGCTCCACGTAGCGGGCGCCAGGAGAATGACCGCTACATAGAGGTAGGGGTTCAAGT
>CAXRFY010000006.1:0-3472 GCA_964229925.1 Schleiferiaceae bacterium | reverse complement strand
CCCCAGCCAACATGGAGCTGTGACTTGGGGGTTAATGCCATTCGTCCGAGGGCCGCCATGGAGGGCTGGCCTCTAGGGCTCGCCGAAATGTGTGCACTCAATCCGTAGGAGTGCCAACGCAAGCCTGCAGCATTCCACCCTGCGCCAAATCCGCTGTGTTCGAGATAGGCTTCATATTGTGGGCCTTCGGCCACCCAAGGCGTCCATGGACAGAGGTCGAACTGCGCTAGCAGCTGAAAGGGGAGGAAGATGAGTAGGTAGCGCATAGCGCAAAAAGACAATGCCCATTGCGTCTAATCGTCACCACAGTGGTAAAAGCGGGTCGACCGGTGTAGCTTAAGGCTCTTCAATAGGAAGCTACCCGGCTTAGGCCCAAATGTAGGTTGAGTCCCCATGTTCATACTTGGAGCATAGTGTTGCAGCGTAGTACAGATTCCAAGAGGCAAACCAAAAAAAGGGGGTATTTTCACGGCATGTCTCAAGTTCGGATTTTGTTCAATGTGCTGCTCATGGGATGGAGCATGGCGCTCAAGGCCCAAACACCGCTATATGCGGTGGTCACGGAATCCATGCTGGCTTCGACGGAAAGCTACCGCATCACAGACATGGCCTTGGATACGAATGGCCTAGTGTGGGTGACGACGGAGCAATCGGGCATTTTACGCTATGATGGAGAACGCTTCATGCGCATGGATAAGGCCCCTGATAATGTCGATGATGAGATTTACTATACGGCTATAGCGATGATCAGGCCAAAGTTTTGGCTGGCTGCCGGCAATGGGGTCTATGCTTGGAAAGGCAGGGAATGGATAAAAACCACCTTTCCAGAATCCCATTGCATTGACCTCATTAACACGGGTATGGGGCGCATTTACGCGCTAGGAACCAGTACGTTGTATTATCGAGGGGTGTCGGATGATCAGTGGATCAAAGAAGAAGTTCCAGGACTGGAAGGAGCGTACCAGTTGATTCAGAAGGAGGGATTGTTGTTGATAGCTTCGGAAAGTGGACTATGGCTCCGCAACCCCGCGGGTCTTTGGACCCAACTACTCGACGAACCTGTTTCATCGGCGATGCCATTGGGAGCGGAATGGCTGGCCGTGACCCGTCAAGGACTCAAACGATTGGCGGATGGAGGCTGGGTGCTTATCGCCCCGGACGTGAAAGGGTACCACAGCTATGTGACCACGGCGGATGGGCAAAATGCGTGGTTAATTGGCGAATCAGGACTTTGGTATGTTCGAAACGATGGTGCCGCATTGCGCTTGTACAGTCAAGGTGGATTGGAGCTGGAAACCTTGCAGCACGGCATGGCCTCTGATGCGGGCGGACTCCTATTGGCGAGTGAAAAAGACCTGCTGCGCGTGGACCAGCCCGAACGTTGGTTTGACCTCCGCACCCTTCCATATCGCTTGGGTCCGGTCCAGCATGTAAGTGGTATGGGCGCGGATTCCTGTTGGTTGGCGACATCAAAAGGCCTCTATGCCCTGGGTCCCATGGGCCTTCATGCACTGCCTAAACCCGGCGCAGGCGTCATTGCGGGGGTTTCCATCCAGCATGGCGGCTATGCCTTTGGCGAGTTCGGTCTCCGCCGTTTTTCACGGGGCACGTGGAAGCAGGCCCTGTCGGATCAGTGGGTTTCCGGCCTCGCTTGGAAAGGCGACAGTCTATTGGTCCAAACACTTAACGGCTGGAACTACCTCGCTGTGGACGGCCATCTGCAGCCGTATTCGGGCCAACCGGCGATTCCCACGGCCACCGACGACTTGCGATGGGTCAAGGATGTATTTGGCCTTGCGCTTGAGGCGGATGCCCGTAAAGTCGGCGAGCGTCTCAAACCCGCCTTGCTCATCCGAGGCGTTGAGCGACGCACTAAAAAAGAAAACGATCCCGTGGTCGTGAAGTTTGGCTTTCGAGGCCTGCCTTCCTCGGGAGATGGCATAGCTGTGGAATACCAAATTAATGGCGGTGAATGGGTGAATCTGGGCACGGCACGGCGATTGGTTTTGGACCGTTTGCGCGCCGGCACGTATACCATTCGGCTCCGAGCCATAGCTCCAAACGCCCAAGCATGGGGGATGCCAGCCTACCATATAGAAGTGCTCCCGGCCGCGTGGAAGCGTCCCGAATACTGGATGCCCGCCGCCGCCCTTGGCCTACTGCTGTTGGGGGTAGCTGGCTACATTGGCTGGCGCCGCTTGCGCGATCGACGCGTTTGGCAAAAAGAGCGCGCCCAGCTGGAACGCATGGCGCTTCGGCTCCAGATGAACCCGCATTTCACCTTCAATGCGCTGGAGTCCATTTCGGCCTTTGTGCTGGAAAAGAAGCCTAAAGAAGCCGTGACGTACTTGCACAAATTCTCGCGCCTGATGCGTTACACGCTCGAAAACGCAGAGGAGGCCTATGTGACGCTGGAGAAGGAAAAGCAAGCACTCGAGAACTACATCGCCCTGGAACAAATGCGTTTTGACCACGGCTTCCAATGCGTCTTCCAAGTGGAAGAAGGGCTCGACACCCAGGTGGTGGGCATCCCGCCCATGCTCGTGCAGCCCCTCGTGGAAAACGCCATCCTACACGGGCTCCGTCCCAAACTCAAAGCCGGCGCCACCGATGCGGTCCTCAAAATTTACCTAGGACGAGGCCCCATGCCCGACAGTCTCTTGATCCATGTGGAAGACAACGGCGTAGGACGCGAAGCTTCCAAACACCACCGCAGCGGCGACGAGGGGGAAAAGCGTTCTGCCGCAACCCGCATCCTCCAAAGCCGTTTGCAAGCCCTCCAACAAGAAACTGGAAAGCCCCATTCCGTGGTGGTGGAGGATTTGGATGAAGGAACGCGCGTGTCGCTTGTGCTAGCGATGCACCATGAATGGGAAGAGAACGACTAACTTAGGACTATGTCCATTAGCGCCCTTATCCTCGACGATGAAGTGCAGAGCCGCAAAGCCCTGCAAGGAAAACTCAAGCTCTTTTGCCCAGAAGTGCAGCCCGTGCTGGAAGCTTCCACCGTGGACGAAGCGTGGGAATTGCTGCTGGGACACAAGCCTGACCTCCTCTTTTTAGACATCCACCTCTCCGGCGAGCTAGGCTTTGACCTGCTGGAACGCCTCTCCGCCGATGAGCCCGAATGGAACGGCTCCGTCGTCTTCGTCACGGCCCATGACGCCTATGCCTTGAAAGCGATCAAGTTTTCCGCCATGGATTACCTGCTCAAGCCCGTGGATCCCGAGGAGCTGGTCAAAGCGGTCCGAAAAGTCGAACAGAACTCCGGCAACGCCCAACGCCTCGGAGTCCTCGTCGACCACCTCCAAGAGCGCGAACGAAAGCTCGTCATCGCCTCCAGCGAAGGCATGCACATCGTACGCATCCAAGACATCCTCCGTTGCGAATCCACCAGCAACTACACCCAATTCTTTCTGCGCGGCGGCAAAAAACTCCTTGCCTCCCGCACCCTCAAAGAATACGAATCGCT
>CAXRFY010000005.1:0-4328 GCA_964229925.1 Schleiferiaceae bacterium | reverse complement strand
GAACCGAAGTAGAGCGTCTTGCCATCCGCATGCAGGAAGGGACTGAACTCGTTTCCCGTGCCGTTAATCGTGGCGGGCAGCATCTCCGCCCTGCTCCAGGATGTCCCATCCCAGCGGCTCATCCAAATATTGGAGTGGCTGCCCATTTTTTTGGAATCTCGGACAAAAAAGAGGTATTGCCCATCGGCGGATAGACAGGGTTGCGTTTCCCATTGGGGGGTATTGATCGCGGCGCCCATGTTCTTGCCTTGGGTCCAGCCGAAGGGCGTGAGTTCGGATAGGTAGATGTCGCAAGAGCCGTAACCGTCTTCGCGTTCGCAGCCGGCAAAGACCATGCGGCGCTCGTCGCCTTGCACGGAAACGGCGCCCTCGTTCAGCAACGTGTTGATCCAGCCTTCCACTTTGTGCGGCTGGGACCAGCCCAAGGAATCTGAGGCGAAGGTGGCAAAGATGTTCTCGTCCCGGGGGACGTGATGGTAGTTGCGGCCTGTGAAATAGAGGGTGCTTTGATCGCCTGAAATACTCGGGAAAAAGTAGGATTCGGGGTACAGGAGGCCCGTCTGCGCATTCTTAATGCTCCTAGGTAGAATGCCGGGAGCGGGGTTTTGCCGGGCGTAAAGCCCAAAGGCGGCGTTGGCTTGCATGTGCTTGGCATCCGCCACTTGGGCGTCTGGGAGGCGTTCCAGTTTTAAATACAGCTCCCAGGCCCGCAACGACGTGCGGTAGCCCCCAAAGCCTAAGGCGGCTCGTCCTAGATTGAAATAGCCTGCGCGGGCCGCACCCGTCAGCCCTGCCTGGTCAAAGGACGCGAAACAGCGCGCGGAATCCCCGCGTTCTTCGTAGAGTTCTCCCAGAGCAAGCCATGCGGCCGGATAGATGGGATCCAGCTTCACGGCCCGCAAAAAATGCTTCTCCGCTTTGTCCGCATTTCCGCCGGGTTGCAGGTATTCGCGAATGCCTTTTTGGTAGGCGGAAACGGCGGCTCGATTTTGGGCCGAAACCCCAAGCGCCCATCCACAAAGGAAGGTGAATAAAAGAAGCTGTTTTCGCATGGTACCTCCACGAAGGTACGCTCGTAAAATTGTAACTTTGTGCCTTAATAAGCCACTATGGGAGCTTCATCGTTTGACCAAGTCAAACAGGTATTTACGGATTTCCTTGAGCAGAACGGGCAGCGCAAGACACCCGAGCGCTACGCCATACTCCACGAAATCTACTCCCACGAAGACCACTTCGACATCGAGACCTTGTACGGGTCCATGAAAGTGAAGAACTACCGGGTCTCTCGCGCCACCTTGTACAATACGATGGACTTGCTTTTGCAGTGCGGTTTGGTCCGCAAGCACCAGTTTGGCCAGAACCAAGCCCAGTACGAGAAATCCTACTTCAACAAGCAGCACGATCACGTCATTTTGGTCGATAGTGGCGAAGTCAAAGAATTCTGTGACCCCCGCATTCAGCAAATTAAGCAGAGCATCGAAGAAGTATTCGGTGTCGAAGTGACGGGACACCAACTCTACATCTACGCAAAATCAAAAAAAGAATGAGCCAAGGAGCAGACATCCTGCTCGGCCTCCAATGGGGGGACGAAGGAAAAGGGAAAATTGTGGACGTATTGACCCGTCGCTACGACGTGGTAGCCCGCTTTCAAGGCGGCCCCAATGCAGGACACACCCTGGAGTTTAACGGAATCAAGCACGTGTTGCACACGATTCCCTCGGGCATCTTCCACGAGAATGCGTTGAACATTATTGGCAACGGTGTGGTCATGGACCCCGTCATCTTCTGCAAGGAAATTGACAAGTTGCTGGATATGGAGCCCAAATGCCTCGAGCGCTTGGTCATCTCGCGGAAAGCCCACTTGATTCTTCCTACGCACCGTCTGTTGGATGCCGCTTCTGAGGCCGCCAAAGGAAAGAACAAGATTGGCTCCACCCTCAAGGGCATCGGACCGACCTACATGGACAAAACGGGCCGCAACGGTCTTCGTATTGGTGACATTGAATTGCCGGACTATTTGGCGCGCTACGAAGCTTTGAAGCAGAAGCACTTGGAACTCTTGGGAGACTTTGAGGCGCCCTTTGACCTTGCAGAGGCTGAAGCACATTGGATGCAAGCCGTAGAGCGCTTGCGCAGCATGAACTTGGCGGATACGGACGTCTTGATCCAGGAGACCTACAAGTCTGGCAAGAAAATCCTAGCCGAAGGCGCCCAAGGCACCCTGCTGGATGTTGACTTTGGCACCTACCCCTTTGTGACCTCTTCCACGACGACCGCCGCGGGAGCATGCACCGGCCTGGGCCTGGCGCCAAACCGCATTGGCGAAGTTTTGGGCATTTTCAAGGCCTACTGCACGCGTGTGGGCAGCGGCCCCTTCCCTACCGAATTGGACAACGATTTGGGCCAAGAAATCCGCGACAAGGGCCACGAATATGGCAGCACCACCGGCCGTCCCCGCCGTACAGGTTGGTTGGACCTTCCCGCGCTGCGTTATGCCGTGGAAGTGAACGGGGTTACCCAGTTGATGATGATGAAGGCGGATGTGCTCTCCGGCTTGAAAGAGTTGGAGGTCTGTACCGCCTACGAATACCGCGGGGAAACCATCACCCACCTCCCCTACAGCTTGGAAGAAGACTTGATCAAGCCTATCTACACCACCCTTGCTGGCTGGGACGAAGACTTGACCGGTGTCACGGACGTCAAGGACTTGCCGGCTGCCCTAGAGGCCTACACCCGCTTTATTGAACAAGAAACAGGCGTTCCCGTCGTTCTTATCTCTGTGGGACCTGATCGCGAACAAACGCTCTGGCGTGCATGAAACGGCGTGTAGCCGTACTTCTCTTTCTTTTAGGGCTCAACCTGCATGCGCAATTGAGGCCGGGCCAACGCGTGGACATTCTTCGTTCGGGCTCCATCACGGTTAAACGGACCGAAAGTGGGCCGGTCACCATCCTCCGTGGCGATGTAGCGCTCAAGAACAAAGACGGTGTGTTCTACTGCGATTCCGCCCGCTGGTGGCGCAAGGACGACCGGTTTGTGGCTTTTGGTGCCGTGCGCTACCAGGGCAACGATGGCGTCAAGCTGCGCTCTCAGCATTTGGACTACAGCAAAGGCGTGGCCTTCCTACGCGGCAACGTGGTCCTCGTGCACAAGGGCCAAACCTTAAAAACGCCCACCCTCCGTTACGACACGGAGGCTGAGACAGGTCAATTCCTCCAAGGCGCTGAAATTATCACGGAAGACGGCACGCTAACCTGTCAGTCGGGGCGCTATTCCGCGTCGGATGAGCACTTTGTCTTTGAAGGAAAGGTGCACGCCGTGACGGACGACTACATCCTGGACTGCCCCAAAATGGAGCAATGGCCCAGCCAACACCGCTACTATGTGCCCAAAGCGGGCATAGCCCAGTCCAAGGTCGCCACGGGCGACACCTATCGTCTGCGCGGGTTTATGCGCTTTGGGCGGGCCTGGATGTGGTCTACTCCGGACGGAAATGCCTCTGCATTTGCCCAGCACGTGGAAGGCATCGACAGCACGGTTCAGTTTTCCGCTGATTCGCTCTACCGCCGAGGGGAATCCACCTCCCTCTTCGCCCAGGACGGGCAGGCGTTTTGGTCGGATTGGTCCGGGGACAGTTTGGAAATTCATGCCCAAGCGATTTACCGCTCACCGGCTCAGGCCTCCGCATCGGGTCAAGTGGCCACCTTTGCCCGTGGCCTGGTTTGCGCCTCTGACGCGATGGCCTGGAATTCCACCGATTCCATCCTGAATTTCTCCGGCAAGCCCTTGGTCTGGACGTCCGAATACCTGCTCCGTAGCGATTCGCTTCGGTGGTTTCAGCACCACCCTAGCGGCTTAGACTCGCTCTACGGCACTGGCTTAGTGCATATCTCCAAGCCCATTGACAGCCTGCGCTTCGATGAAATGGCGGGAAACTTTCTGTATGGATTCCTCGAGGAAAGTGGCATGAAATTCTTGAAAATCAAGGGCAATGCACAGGCACTCTTTCAACCTGATCCAGACCGAAGCTCCCAAATACAATGCGCCGATATCGCCCTAGAATTTGAAGACGGCGAGCTGAAATACGTTCGGTTCAACAAAGGCCCACAAGGCCAAGTAGCAGACCCTGTCCTCAGCCTGCACCTGCCCGGATTTACCGGGGAATCCGCTCAGCGTCCCGCCAGAATGGAGGCGATATCCGGTTTAAAGTAGTTGGGGCCCTTCATCACCTTGCCGTCTTCGCGGTAAATAGGTTGACCATCCTCCCCCAACTTGCTCATGTTGCTTCGCTGAATTTCTTGAAAGACTTCTTCAATCTTGCCCTGCAT
>CAXRFY010000004.1:0-10433 GCA_964229925.1 Schleiferiaceae bacterium | reverse complement strand
GAAGCCCTCAAACGGCAGTACCCGTCGTTGACGGTGGTCACCTTACCGGCCTCCGAGCGTTTTTGGAGCACCCGAAAATTGGCGTTAACCCTCGCTGTTAAAGCAGCGCACCGCACCTACAGTCTGTGGGTGGACACCCGCTGTGAAGTTCCGTCCGATTTGCAGCAGTGGCTGCGTGCGTTGACGTCTCCTTTGCGCCGAGGCAAGGCCATCGCTTCCTTCGCGCCGGTGGTAGCGCCCCGCTCTGCATCCTTCCGAGACCGTGCCGAATCCCTAGCGGTCAATGTTTGGGCGCATCTGCGTGCACGCCCGTTGTTGCCTGCCTTGAAGGCGGTAAAGACGACTGGCATGGTTCCCGTGAATTTTGCCTTTAAAACCCAAGGCTTTTTTGACATCAAGGGGTACTTGACCAGCATGCACTTGGACGGCGGCGAAGCCGAATTCCTGTTGAACGATTTAGTGCCGCAGGGAGCCGTTGTACCTGTGGCCCAGCCTTCCGCCTTTCTTACGCGTCCCTGGCTACCCCAGCACGATCCTAAAATGCGCGCCCACCGCGAGGGAAGCGAACGCTTTGCCGTGGCACGCTATGGATTTTTAATCCTCTTGGTGGATCTTGTCGCGGTGGCCGCGGGATTGCACCTGGCCTTGCTGTGGATGCACATGGAGGATTTTGGGATGCTCCAGCCCAGTCCACAGATTCGCTTCCTGCAAGGACAGCTTCAAGCATTGCTTGGGGTCTATGTGTTCCTGCAGGTCAGCTTCTGGGTGTATGCGGTGCAGTGGAGCCAGCGCTTGGGCGCCGGATGGGCCGTGGGCCTGAGTGCACCGGTTTACCTACGCGCACGCCTCTTGACAAAGGCTTTAACCTTTTGGAAAAAATGAAGGCACCTGAAAATTGGGCTGCGCCCTTTCCCTTTCTGACGCCGGCAGCCATCGCGCAGATGGAGGCCCTGCCTGCGCTTTACGCAGAGTGGAACGCCCAAATCAACGTAATCTCCCGAAAAGACGAAGACGGCATCTGGGAACGCCACATTCTTCATTCCTTGTGCTTAGGGGGCATCGTTCCGCACCGTCCAGGCTTGCGCATCTTGGACATTGGGACAGGTGGGGGCTTCCCCGGCATCCCCTTGGCCATTGCCTTCCCCAACGTGCATTTTACGCTCATCGATTCCATTGGCAAGAAAATCAAAGTGGTTCAAGCCGTGGTGGATGCCTTGGGCCTACCCAATGTGACGGCCATTCACGGACGTGCCGAATCGCTCAAAGGACCTTTTGACGCGGTCGTTACACGGGCCGTTGCGCCAGCTGCAACACTCATGGGCTGGTCGCGCCACCTGTGGAGCAAGAACCCCAATGTAGCCCTTTATGCGCTCAAGGGAGGGGATTTGACGGAAGAGCTCAAAGGCCTGAAGGCCACCCTCTTTCCCTTGCCCGACATTTTGCCCGGGGAGTTCTACTCGACGAAGTACGTCGTTCGCATTCCTGCGCGGTAAGGCTCCGGGTACGGAAGCAAAAAGGCGGCCCGCAAGGGCCGCCTTTTTGCATTAAACGCTTAAAATTTCCGTCTGGATGCACGGCGCATGGCGCCATGCGCCTGGACCCTCTTAGCCCATGAAGGGGTAGCGGTAGTCGGTGGGGGGTACCAAGGTCTCCTTGATGGTGCGCGGAGAAACCCAACGCAGCAAGTTCAGAACAGAACCCGCCTTGTCGTTGGTGCCCGAACCACGAGCGCCCCCAAAGGGCTGTTGGCCCACGACGGCACCGGTGGGCTTGTCGTTCACATAGAAGTTCCCTGCAGCAAAAGCGAGGGCTTTGGTGGCTTCTTCGACGGCCGCGCGGTCCGTGGCGAAAACAGCACCGGTCAAGGCGTATTCGGAGGTTTCGTTCACCAAAGCCAGGGTAGAGGACCACTCCGCATCGGGGTAGACGTAAACCGTCAAAACGGGGCCAAAAATCTCCTCGCACATCGTGCGGAACTTGGGATTGGTGGTGAGGATGACCGTGGGCTCAATGAAGTAGCCCTTGGACTTGTCGTAGCCACCTCCGGCGATGATCTGGGCATCCGACTTGGACGTTGCGTCGTCGATGAAGCCTGCGATTTTGTCAAAGGCACGCTCGTCGATGACGGCAGTGATAAAGTTCTTAAGGTCGCCCGGAGTGCCTGTCTTAAACGTCGCTAGGTCGCGCTTTAAGCCGGCTTCCACCTCCGCCCAGAGGCTTTGTGGAATGTAGGCGCGGGAGGCCGCGGAGCACTTTTGGCCTTGGAATTCGAAGGCGCCGCGCACGAGGCCCGTCACCACCTCTTGCGCATTCGCAGAAGGGTGTGCAACGACGAAGTCCTTGCCGCCCGTCTCGCCCACAATGCGGGGATAGCCCTTGTAGCGGTCAATGTTGGTGCCGATTTCCTTCCACAGGTGCTTGAAGACGGCGGTAGAGCCGGTGAAGTGCAAGCCTGCAAAGTCGGGGTGCTTGAAGACAATATCGCCAAATTCAGGCCCGTCCATGTAGACGAGGTTGATGACTCCATCGGGCAATCCGGCTTTGCGGAAGATTTCCATGACTACCCACGCGGAGTACACTTGGCTGTCGGCAGGCTTCCACACCACTACGTTGCCCATGAGTGCGGCAGAAGCAGGGAGGTTGCCGGCGATGGCCGTGAAGTTAAAAGGGGTGATAGCCACGACGAATCCTTCCAGGGCGCGGTACTCCATGCGGTTCCAGATACCGGGGGATGAAATGGGCTGCTCGGCGTAGATTTTCTCCATGAAGTGCGCATTGAAGCGCAAGAAGTCGGCAAATTCACAGGCCGCATCAATTTCGGCTTGGAAAGCGGTCTTGGACTGGGCCAACATGGTGGCCGCGTTGATGGTGGCGCGGTACGGGCCAGAGACCAAATCGGCAGCGCGCAGGAAGATGGCGGCGCGCTCGTTCCAAGGCATAGAGGACCAAGCGGCGTGGGCACCCAAAGCGGCATCGACCGCAGCTTGGGCATGCTCGGCTTTCCCGTAGTGGTAATGGCCAATTACATGCTGGTGGTCGTGCGGAGGACGGCAGTCGCGCAAGTCGTTCGTGCGAATTTCTTGGCCGCCGATAAACTGCGGAATGTCTTTGACCTGGTTGTAGAGGTCGTTGTAGGTCGCAATCAAGGTTTCGCGGGCAGGGGTACCTGGTGCGTAGGAATAGATGGGCTCGTTAACGGGAGCGGGAAGTTGGAAGGATCCGTTGGACATGATGCGTATCAATTAAGGAATGTTCCTCAAAGGTCGGCATCAACGGTCGGTTCGCGAAGAATTTCTAAAATTTCTCCTCGGCGCGTAAGTCGCAGACCGGTTAGAGACCCTCCTCGCCAGGCTCCCGTGTCGATGCCCCACGCATTGGCCTCTGGGAAAAAGCGGGGCTGTCCGTCCTCTTGAACCACATGTCCAAAGAGTTGCAGCTTGCCCACGTTCTTCAGGTGCGATCGGTTGTGCAGGACTCCGCGCGAGGAATGCGGGTTAAAGGGATCCCGGGCATGCAGCGCGACGCCGGCGTGCGTGATTAGAATGTAGGGGTTCTCCCACTTGAGGGGCCAGCTATGGAGCCAGGCCATGTACCGCTTGTAGGAGAGGCCGCGTTTGAGCATGTCCCGCTTGAGCCGCTCCAAGTAGCCGGGGCGTTCATTTTGAGCCATGGCATCGAGCGCCATCTGCTCGTGGTTGCCTTTCAGAATGTGAACGGCATAGGGAAACTCTTTCTTGAGTTTGCGCAAGTATTTGAGTGTCTTGGCACTGTGGCGTCCTTTATTGATGACGTCCCCTACCAAAATGAGAAATTCATCTTGGTCGTTCCAGTGGTTTTTGACAAAGGCTTTCAAGGTGTGCACGCAACCGTGAACGTCGCCTACCACCAAGAGATTCATGTCTTTGGAGAATTATGCGTTGAGCATGACGGGCATGACGAGCATGAGGACTTCCTCGCCTTCGTCTAAGCCCCCTTCGGGTACCAGAATACCTGCGCGGTTGGGCGCAGAAAGCTCCAAAGCCACTTCGTCCGCTTCCAAATTGCTCAGCATTTCAGCAATGAAACGGCTGTTAAAGCCAATTTCCATGTCGTTGCCTTCGTAGTTGCAGCCTAAGCGTTCGTGTGCCTTGTTGGCAAAATCCAAGTCTTCTGCAGAAATGTGCAGCTCGTTGCCGGCCACTTTCAAGCGAATCTGGTGCGTGGTCTTATTGGAGAAGATGGACACGCGCTTGACGGAGCTCAAGAACGCGCCGCGGTCCGCTACCAAGCGGTTGGGGTTGTTCTTGGGGATGACCGCCTCAAAGTTGGGGTACTTGCCGTCGATGAGTCGGCAGACCAGCGTGACACCGTCGTAGCTGAACTGGGCGTTTTGCTCGCTGTAGGCCACCTCCACGTCGTTGTCTCCCGAGCCCAAGGTGGACTTCAAGAGGTTCAAGGGCTTTTTCGGGAGGATGAATTCCGCCGTTGCAGGAGCGCTGTAGTCGGTGCGACGGTAGCGCACGAGCTTGTGCGCATCCGTGGCTACGAAGGTCAATCCTTCCGTCGTGAACTGGAAGAAGACGCCGCTCATGACGGGGCGGAGGTCGTCATTGCCGGCCGCAAACAAGGTTTTGTGAATGGCCGTTGAAAGGACGTGTGCGGGAACCGTGACGCGGTCTGCTCCTTCCAGGGAAGCGGCTTTGGGGTATTCCGCCGCATCCACATAGGCCAAGGCGTACTTGCCAAAATCGCTGCTCACTTCCAAAGAGTGCGTGGAGGGATTGAGCGTGAAGGTAAGCGGTTGCTCGGGGAAGCTCTTTACCGTATCCAACAACATGCGAGCAGGGATAGCTGCTGTGGTCGCCTCACTGCTGTCCACCTTCAACGTCGTGGTCATGGTGGTTTCCAAATCGGATGCTGTAATGGTCAGTTGGCCAGAACTCAATTCCACAAGGAAGTGGTCCAAGATGGGCAAGGTGTTATTCGATTGGATAACGCCGCTGACGGTCTGGAGCGCGCGCAACAATTGGCCGCTAGATACAATAAACTTCATACTGCAAAGTAATTAGACAGGACTTTTAAGCGCTCAGTTTTTTGGCGCAAATGCCCGAAAACTTTTCAACACATGTTGAAGACCGTAGCGCTGCGTTAAGACGAAGCGTCCGTCACTTAAAATGGCGTAGAACCGGTCAGGGTCCCACTGTTGAGGTGCCCCATTTTCGTCCAGAATATCCGGGCCTCCAGGCACATGGTACAAGCGCATGTCAGCGGAATTTCCGTCCACGTACGTGACTACGACGTGTGCGACAGGCGTGCTCGCTTGAATGGAGTCCAATTTGCCGAAAGCAATGTCGCTGGGAATGATCATGCCTTCGTATTGAGCACTTTGAATCGCTTTGTAGAGGGCCTGACCTGCCATGGGATCGGCCTCCATGTCCATGCCGCTGCCATTGACAAGTTTAAATTGACTTCCCGAACGCTGGACTTCAAATAGGACCGTATCCGGGAAGGACAAGGAGACCGCAGCAATTTCTTCAGGACTGGGCCAAATTTCACGGGTGCGCCAGAGGTCTTCACGCAAGAAGAACCGACTGGAGAGGTAGCCGTTGAAGCCTGGCATGTACGTTGCAACCGGGGTTTCGTACCCGTCGCGAAGCATGTAGGTGCCCAGCATGTCGGGGGTTTCTGTACCGACGGTGAAGGCTTTCACCAATTCGCTGCCTTGGTAGACCTCGACGCGTTTGCCGTAGGTAGCCATGGCGCTGAGGATGGTCTCTTGGGCGGCAGCTTGAGGGAAGTTCCGCAAGCGGATGCGGTAGAGGGTTTCCAGCAAGACTTCAATGGCATCGGGGCGGGCGATGTAGGCTCCGTTGACCAGCCACTGCTGGCCCTTTCGCTCTAATGTGACGGTGTCTGGGCTCTTGTCCCAAATGACCAGCTTCGTAACAGCGGCCGTATCGGAAACGGCAAAATTGTAAAGCTCCTTGTCAAAGCTGTTTTGGCTGGCTACTTCGCGCAAAATCAATCCCAGAATGGCAATGACGGCAAGAGCGATTAGAACGTAGGTGGTCTTCAATTTTTTCATCATAGCCTATTTGGCGAAGCTGCGTTTGCGCAACCAGCGGTATCCAGCGCCCAAAAGTAAGGTGAGCAAAATAGGTCCCAAGGCATTTCCGCCTTGCCATGCGCCGCGGTTTTCGTTGGCACGAGGGCTGTCTAGCAATCGAAGGGTGACTTCGCGACCGCGGACGGCAATCAACCCGCTGCCGTCGAGCATGTAATCGAGGGCGTTGAGGAGGAAGTCTGCATTGCCAAATTGCTGACCGGTAAACTGATCAAAGCCCAGGGGAAGCGGGGCACCGCGGGGGATGTCCGAGCGCACGACGTTTCGTTGGTTCTTGATGAAGTCACCGTCTGAGATGACCAAAAGTTTAGCATCTGCTGCGGCGGCTTTGGGGGCAGCCACCGACGTTTTGGGGCTAATGCGGTTGGCGTAGAAGGACGGTAGGGCCCCTTCGAGTAAAATGGCGGCCATGGCGGGACCTTCTTGGTAGCGCGTTTGGTCCGGTTCGTTGTACAGGGTAGCCAAACTGACACTGCCTGGCGTGGCTTGCCGGCGGGTGTAGGGCGATGTGACCAACAGGGGTGTTTTGCGCACGCCGGGAACCCGAACGGTGTCCATCGTCGTTGCAAACTCCATGCGCACGGCGTTGAGGTTTTTGGCGATGGGGTGTTCGGTCTGTGGCAAGAAGAGGGGGAAGTAGACCCATGGGCGCACGGAACGGCGATCGTTCACGCCCGCACATACCAGATCCTGAATGAGGGAGGTGTTGATGCGCGCACCGTAGGAAAAGAGCTGGTCGCCCAATCCCATGGCGTCGAGGATGGGGTAGGCGAGGAATTCGGAGGCGTAGCTCAACGAGTCCATTTCTGCGTAGACGGCATCAATCATGAAGATGGCGCGTCCGTTGTTCATGAGGTACTGGTCGAGGAGCCAGCGGTCCAGGTCGCTGAAGGAAGCGCGCGGTTTGGCGAGCAGGACGAGGTCGAAGCTGTTCAAACGACGTACTTGCAGCGTGAGGTCGGGTTGGCCACTGACGCTGTCTACGGGGAATTCGCGGAGGTTGAAGCGCTCCACATCGTAGCCTTTTGCCAAGCTGGCCTCGAGGGAGGCAGTTTCCACCGGGCTGAGTTCACCGTGGCCGTCGAGCAGGGCAATGCTGGGGCGGTGGGAGGCGGTCAGGCCTTTGAGGGCGCTGGCAAGGGTGTATTCGAGGTTTTGGATGGAGGCGTTGATCTGGGCCTCAGGCGCGGTGGCAAACTGTTCCAAAAGCAAGGCGATGCTCCATTCGCGGTCGCGGTAGGTGGCGATAGCGCCGGGAAAAATTTGCTGCTGCTTGACGCCGTCCGCCTCTTGAACTTCAATTTGGATGGCGTTGAGGCCAGCATTTCGAAGCTGTTGGTAGGTGTCACGGCGGGCCTGCGGATCTGGATTTTCCGAAGGATTGATAAAGACGTACTGGATGTTTCCGTTGCGGGCGCGGAATTCGTCGAGCATTCGGCGCGTTTCCTCTTTCAAGCGCTGGAAGCCGGTGGGAAAATCACCGTCCAAATACAGCGTAATGAGCAAGGGGTCCTCCACCTGATCGATGAGGGCTTCCGTGCTTTCATTCAGACTGAAGCGCTGGTCTTCCGTCAAGTCCAAGCGGAAAAAGCTAAACTGGCTAACGGCCACGGCAGCGACCACGAGGGCGGCCATCCCAAGCCATTGGAGGAGGTCTTTAGAACGTGTGCTCACCAGTTTCGGCTTTGAAGGGCCGTGCGCGCAGCTCCTAAAAAGAGCAGGCTGGTCCCAAGGAAGTAAACGAGATCGCGGCTGTCCAAGACCCCGCGGCTAATCGATGTGTAGTGTTCGCTGATGCCTAGGCGCATGATGAATAGGCCTTGATCCTTGAGTACCGAGAGAGCCGCCAGCTGGTCAAAGCCCGCGTAGATAAAAAGGCAGAGCAACAAGCCGAGCACGAAAGCGACAATTTGGTTGTCCGTGATGGCGCTGGTGAACAGGGAAATGCTGAGGTAAACGCTTGCAAGGAAAAAGAGCCCCACATAGCTGCCCAAGGTGCTGCCCAGGTCTAAATTCCCCACAGGGTTGCCCAGTTGGTAGAGCGAAATCGCATAAACGACGGTGGGCAGGATGGCCAAGAAAACCAATAGCATGCCGGCGAGCCATTTGCCGAGGACGATGTCCCATTCGCTGAGCGGTTTGGTGAGGAGCCACTCGAGGGTGCCCGTTCGGCGCTCTTCCGCGAGCATACGCATCGCGATGGCAGGCAAGAGGAACAAGAAGACCCAAGGCGAGAGCATAAACAGGCCGTCTAGCTGGGCGTACCCGCTGTCGAGCAGGTTAAACGGGCCGTCAAACAACCACAAGAAAGCGGCATTCATGCCTAAGTACACGCAGAGAATAAGGACTCCGGTGGAAGACTGGAAGAAGGCGTTGAATTCTTTTTTGGCGAGGGCCCACATGGCTTAAAAGGGAATTTCGTCGGTGGTCCATGCCTCGGCTTTTGCAGAAAACCAAGGTTTGACCGTGGGCCAAATTTCGGCAAATAATGCGGAATCTCGGTAGGCGTTTAGGGCCTTTTCCGATTCCCAGTCGCTCACCGTGAAGTAGTGACCCGGAGCGCCTTTCAACAAGCGCAGGCCTCGGCAGCCTGGTTGAGCGGCAATGGCCGCCATTTTAGGTTGGACAAAGGCTTCAAAGTCCGCGCATCGCTCCGACTGGAACTGTAAGTGAACGATGCGAATCATCCCTTGCGCTGTAGTTCAATAGGGTCATGGACGTTGGCGCCCAGCAGGCTCGCTGCAGTATTCACCCCTTGGCTTCCCGGTTGGGTGATGCCTATCTCTAAATACCCGTATCGGTTGATGCGGTGGTAAAGTTGCCCCCCGTCGCTCAGCGTTTTTCCATCTTGGAGGGCGAGACTCACCCGGCGGCCCCGAACCACCGCTACAAAGGGGCGGTCCCCATGCCAATTTTTCAGCCAGTCGCGGTTTGCGTTGGTGACGAGTTGCCCAAAGTGGTCGATGTACTGCACGTGAACAATGGCCGTCTGCGCATTTTTTACTTCAGGGTGGGTGACTTGAAGCTGTTTGAGGTCTGCTTCCGCTGGCCCTAAAAGTCCCAAGGCCCCGCGGTTGAGCAGATGTGCTGCAGCAGCGGCTAAACGCGCTTCGGTCGTTTGGAGCTCTAGGCGGTTCTTGAGGTCCAAACGGATGATTTGGCTCGGCTTTAAATCCGGACGCAGCAAGGACAATCCGCCGTGGTTTAGGCTCAGGAAGTAGTGCCCATCCAGTTCCATGGCGATGGGCGTGTAGTCGCTCACGTCAAAGCAGTCTACGAGAACGATGTGAATACTGCCCTTCGGGAAAGTGGGGTAGGCGGCTCGAAGAACGTAAGCAGCTTCTTGGTGGTTGCGCGGCGGGATGCCGTGGCTGATATCCACCAGCGGTGCCGCATTCTGAGTTCGCAACATTTCGCCATAGATCGCCCCGCGGACAGCCGCCGTATCTGGATCGTTCCAGCCGTAGTCCGAGGTGAGGGTCACGATGGGCATAAATCGTACTTTTGGATGCTGTAAAAGTACTTGCTTCGGCCCACTTCCCTTTTCATGGAAAGAATTGTTCAATTAGAAGGTCTAGATCCCCGCATTTTGTTCGGGGAAAACAACGCTCGCCTTCGCCAACTTAAAGACTACTTTCCCAAACTCAAGGTTACCGCCCGCGGTGAATGGATCAAATGGGAGGGCATCGCAGCGGACGTTACTTCCTTCGAGGAAAAGTTGGATCTCATCTTCCGCCACATCGAACGCTTTGACGTTTTGACGGAGGCCCAATTGGAGCGCATTGTTTTGGACGACAAGCCCAGCATTTTAAAAAATATTCAAGGATCCAACGATGTCATCGTCAATGGGGTAGGCGGCTTGCTCATTAAGGCCCGAACGGCCAACCAGCGCAAAATGGTCGAAGCCGTTGAGACCAACGACCTTGTCTTTGCCATGGGGCCTGCCGGCACCGGAAAGACCTACACGGCGGTTGCCTTAGCTGTTCGCGCGCTCAAGAACAAATCGGTGCGCCGCGTCGTCCTTACCCGTCCTGCGGTTGAAGCGGGAGAGAGTTTGGGCTTTTTGCCGGGCGACATGAAAGAGAAACTGGATCCCTACATGCAGCCCCTCTACGATGCCTTGCGGGACATGATTCCAGCAGAGCGGTTGGCGCAGTTCCTCGAGAACGGCACGATAGAAATTGCCCCCTTGGCCTTCATGCGGGGGCGCACCTTGGACCGCGCCTTTGTCATTCTGGACGAAGCGCAGAACACTACGCCGAGCCAGATGAAGATGTTCCTCACGCGCATGGGCCCCTCCTCGCAGTTCATCGTCACGGGCGACCCCTCC
>CAXRFY010000003.1:0-5592 GCA_964229925.1 Schleiferiaceae bacterium | reverse complement strand
ACGTTGACCGCCCTTCAAGAAGTGGATGCCTTGATTGGGCCCACGACTCCGCACACCGCTTTCCCCTTGGGGCAAGAGTACACGGACCCTACGGTCTTGTACTTGGAAGATATTTTTACCGTTCAAGCACCTATCGCGGGCATCCCTGCGGTGAACATTCCTGCTGGTCCGCATCCAAATGGCCTACCTTTTGGTATGCAAATCATGGCCGGTCCCTTTGATGAGCCTAAACTCTTCCAAGCGGCCCGCGTTCTAGACCAGCTTTCATGATGCGACGCTTTCTCGTTTTGTTCGTTTTGGCGAGCACGACGGCCCTCCAGGCTGCCGTGTTGGACAGCATTGTGCCCAAATTTCCGTTGGCGACCAAAGCCGATTCGGCCTATGCTGCTTGGCTCAACTCCCGCGCCGAAAAAACGTTCACCCACCACGCCATCAAGAGCGTAGACACCAACGCTGCGGACATCTTGGGTGTTTCGGAAGCCGTCATTGCGCAACGCCTGGCCACCTTGGACCAGCGTTCGCCTATGGACTTGCGCTTCACGCCCGACGTCAAAAATTCCATCCAGTTTTACCTGGGGCGGCGCAAAGAATTCCTGGGCCGCGTCATTGGCCGTTCGAGCTACTACTTCCCCATCTTTGAGGCCGCCTTGGACCGCTACAACATGCCCATGGAGCTGAAGTACTTGCCCATCATCGAAAGTGCCATGAACCCCTCTGCCACCAGTCCGGTGGGCGCCAAAGGCCTCTGGCAGTTCATGTACGCGACGGGCAAACTGCAGGGCTTGGAAATCTCTTCCTACGTGGACGAGCGCATGGATCCCTACAAGAGCACCGACGCTGCCTGCCGCTACTTGAAGAAGATGTACGACATCTTTGGAAGTTGGGAGTTGGCCTTGGCCGCCTACAATGCGGGTCCGGGCAACGTGTCTAAGGCGATTCGCTATTCAGGGGGCCGAACCACCTACTGGGAAATCCGCCCCTACCTGCCCAAAGAAACCCGCAACTACGTGCCCGCTTTCATTGGCGCGGTCTATGCGATGAACTATGCGGGGCTGCACGGCGTCCGCGCAGAGCTCCCGCCCACCACGTTCTTCGACGTGGACACCGTCAATGCCACGGCAGCTGTTGGGCTTTATGACGTTGCGGCCGTTTTGTCCATTGACAGCACGCTGATGACCGTATTGAACCCACAGTACAAGTTGCACCACGTGCCAGGCCCCACCAAGGAAGGCAAGGTCTACAGCTTCGTCATCCCCAAAGCCGCAATGCCCGCCTATGTGGCCTTCAGCGACACCTTGTATGCCACAACCGCCCACCGCTTGACCAAGGCGCCCTTGCCTCCGCCCACCCAGGTGGCCAGTGGCTCTTCGGGCAGCTCTAGGTACCACACCGTGCGTTCCGGTGACACCTTAGGGGCTATTGCGAAGAAGTACGGCGTCCGCGTGTCGGATATCCAGCGTTGGAACGGCATCCGGGGCACGACCATCCGAATCGGCCAAAAACTCAAAGTCAAGGGATGACCTGGAAGGCGCTTTCCCTCGGTCTTGTTCTGGCCCTCGCGGCATGCCAGCCCGAAGCGGACAGCCCTGAAGCGCGCGCCCAGCAGCGCAGCAACAGTCTCCCAAGCAGCAACGGCACCCACAACGAGCTCACCCTGTTTTGCGACCGCGACCTCTGGGAGGGCGGCTTGGGCCTGACACTTATTGAATCCCTGGCGGAGCCCATGGCGGGCCTGCCTCAGGCCGAACCTCATTTTGACCTTTCGCGCATCGATCAAAAGGCCGTCACCAGCCTGACGAAGCGCTCTAAAAGCATTTTGACGCTGGCCGTCATTCCCGATTCTAGTGCCACGTTGGTAATTCGAGACCTCTGGGCTTCGCCCCAGTTGGTCATTGCCATTATCGCCCCAAGTGCAGATGAGCTGGAGCAACGCGTTCGGGCCTCCTTGCCTGAAGTCATCGCCAAATTTGACGAACACGACTCGCGCGTTTTAGCCAGCCGCATCAAGAGCACCCAAAGCGCCGTGGTGCCCACCTCCCTCAAAGAACTAGGGGTCCAAAAACTCACATTGGCCCAAGGCTTCAAGACCACGCTCAACGGCGACGGTATGGCCGTGTTGCGCGAGGACACCCGCAAGAGCATTCAATACCTGCTCGCTTGGGAGGCTCCATGGGACGGCGAATACGACCCCAGTCAAGCGCTCCTAGGGGACCTCGATTCTTTGCTGAACGCGCACTTTGAAGGCCTCCAAGACGGCAGTTACCTCGCGGTTGAGCCTCAGATTCCCGTCATTCAATCCTACCGCCAGCAGGACGACCGTCTGACCTATGTGTCGCGCGGCTTGTTCCGAACGCAAAAAGGCTTTGGCGGCGGACCCTTCCTGCTCTATTCCTACACGGACGAGAAAAACAACCGCGTCGTAAACTTGTGCTACTTGGTCTACGGTCCGAGTATGAAAAAGCGGAAAGTGATGATGGAGCTGGAGACCTCGCTCCAATCGGTGATCCTGAAACCTTAAGCCTGCAGGGCGCGCAAGACGTCCACACTGTGCACTTCGCCCATTCCTGGGTGATGCCAGCGCAACCCCAAGAGCAATCGATCCAGCAAACGGTGCCGAATGGCCTTGGTTGGTACGGCCTCGCGCTGCTGCATCCAGCCCACTAGGGCCGCCGTGGCCTCGGCATCGATAAATTCCCCCTGGCTCTGACCCTCGGGGCAGAACTGCCCCTCTTGAAGGTCAAACTCCCAGCCCGAACGGTAGTCTTCCGGCTCCAATGCAAAACCCAAATGGTGGGCCATCAAGGCGCAGAGCTCCACGGCCGCCATCGCCAAGGAGGTCCCTGGCTCGTCCCAGCGGTGCAGCGCATCCATGACATCGTCGAAAAAGTCTTCGCTGCTGTCCCCCGCCTTCAGCGTCTTGGTCAAGATTTCCGCCGCAAAAAGGCAAAGCGCCTGGCACATGGGGTCCGTGGCTAAGCGCTTCCAAACGACTAACGCACGCACCTCGGAGACTTTTTCGAGCTGTCCCTTGTCCCGGTGGCTCACCACCGCGTCCAAGGCGGTCATGGGCAGCAACAACGCCGGCCGCATCCCGGACTTGCCCGAACGCACACTGTGCACCATATAGGCCTGCACCCCAAAGGGCCGGGTCCAAATTTTCAGAATATGCCCCTTGTCCCCATAGGGAATCTTGCTGAGCATGAGCCCATGAACCGCATGGCTGCTCGCTGCACTCATTGACCCCGAACAATCACGCCTTGTACCACGGTGGTTTGGGTACCCAGAGGGTCTGTGATCCAGAACAGGTAGATGCCGGAGGGCGCCCGGCTGCCGTCCAAACTATAGGTATCCCAAGTAAACTGCCCCCCAGTGGCATAGCCTTCGTAGAGGAGGCGGCCATTCGTGTTGGTCACTTTGACATAGCTGTTCGGCACCAGCCCGCGCACCGAAATGGGTCCGTAGTCTTGAGGCTGCAGGGGGTTGGGGAAGACCTCCACCGCGGAGAAGCGGTCGGACGTCTGCGTGGCGGTTCCGCGGTAGGAAAGCAGTCCTCGGTTGGTGCCCATAAAGACCTCGCCTGAAGCCGGGTCCACGTAGAGGGCCTGCACGCGGTTGCTCAGCAAGGGACTATTTTCCTTGGTGAAGTGATGAATGGTTTCCAGGCCATCGGGGGAAAGTAGAAATACGCCCGCATCGGAGGTCCCAATCCACTTTCGATTGGCGCCATCCACGACCATGGAGAGGATGTTTTGCCCCGCCAACACTTTCTGGTTGATGCCGTTTTCCGCGACGAGCAGGGCTTGGGCATCGATGGACTTGCCGTTGAACGCATTGTAGGGCGAAAAGCAGACCACCAAGCCGTCGCTGGTGCCCAACCAAAGCTCTCCATCGGCATCAAAAAGAGCGGCCGCCACGGTGGAACTGGGCAAATTGCCGCTCCCCACGCCTTTGGTCAGTCGGCGCGTGGAAGTCGACGTACCGGTCACTTGAATGGCCATCCATCCTTCGGTGCGGGACTGCAGCCAAAAGACCCCGTCTTCATCTTGCAAGAGGGTTTTGACCGTTTCCCCGTTGAAGCTGCCGGCGGGATAGCCCTGCCATTGCCCCGTGGCGGGATCGTAGCGGTGCAAAGGCAGTCCGGACAGGGCATTGCTGACCCATAGCGCGCCATCCTCGCCCCAACAGAGGCCTCCTGTTCGGACGTCGTTGGGGCCAGAGCCCGCAGCCGTCTGCAGGGTGCTGTTCGTATGGTTCCAGGTCTGGACCAGCGTCCCGCCTTGAAATTCTAGAATACCCTTGCCCCAACTGGCCGCAAACCAATGCTCGGGATCCGCGGGGTCGTAGCAGACGTCCAAAATATCCTTGGCGCCACCCAACGCCGCCTCTTGCAAGGCCGTCCAGCGGCTGCCGTCAAAGTGCATGATGCCCTCGTTGGTATAGGTCGCGGTCCACGTTGGATCCACCGCGCCTGTCAAAACATGCAGCCCTTCTGGGCTAGGCTTCAACGCATAGGCTTGGGCAGAAGCCGGGTCTTGTACGGCGCGGTGCTGCGCATAAGAGGGGTTGTCAAAAAAGGTCAAGCCGCGGCCTTTGTTGGCCGTCCAAAGGGTTCCCGCCGCGTCTTCAAACGCATCGTAGGGCGAAAAGCCTTCGTTGTTGCCGTAGCCCGAAGAAATGGTGGCGCCCAAGGCCCCGGAAGCCGCAACCGTGGTAACGCCATAGCTCCGAACCACCAAAAAATGGCCCGCACTCGCGCGCAAGCGGCGCACAACAGGCGCGTCCGTGGTGTCTAGGGCCACTTGGGTCCAGGCCCCAGCCGCTTCCAACCAAACAGATTCGTCGCCCATGGGGTGAGCCATCTTGGCATTGGGTAAAACAGCGAGGTGCGCCATGGGGACATCCGCCCAAAAAGCGTTTTTCTGCCAACTCGCAGGCAAATAGAGGGGGTCTTGGAGGTGCACCGACCAAAGGCCAGATTCCGACGCCACGAAGAGGCTGTCCCCTTGCACACTGAGGTCGTAGCAGGGGGTGGTCCCGCCGTCGCTGCGCAGGAGGTAGGTTCCTTGGATGACCCCAAAGGCCAGGTTAATTTCGACCACCCCAAAGCCTGTAGCGGCAAATGCGCGCTGTTCGGTAGCAAAAACGACTGCCGAAATGCTGGATTTTCCCGGATAGGCGCCGCTGGCGGGGATGTCGGAAATGCGGCTGGTATCGTTCTCCGTCCAGAGGTCGAGGCCGCCGTCCTCATAGCCGATCAAGGCCGTTTTCCCGTCGGGAGAGGCGGCCAAACTCGTGAGGCCCACGTCGCTGATCCCATCGACCGCCGTAGCGGCCATCATGACTTTCTCCACTGGGTCATAGCGCAGTAGCCCGTACTCGCTGGCCACCAGAATTTCGGACTCCAAAGCGGCAATGCTGTGCGTGGCTCGGAGCGGGAAATGGGCTCGCCATGTGCCCACAGGAATGCCCTGTGCGCCCGCGCTCAACGGGGCAAAAAGCCCAAAAAGGAGGAGGCCAACGAACCGCTTCACGGGACAAAGATGCACTATCTTCGCTCTATGGCCTGCAGTTCGTGTTCATCAAGTTCCGGCG
>CAXRFY010000002.1:0-22507 GCA_964229925.1 Schleiferiaceae bacterium | reverse complement strand
CAGGCCTGGGCCAGTTCAAATTCCTGAACCGCGGCATGCATCATCATTTGGCCGTGTAAGCGCTGCTTGATGGACGACCATTCGCCTTTGAGCAGCTTCCGAACGGAGGCAATATCCTCCAGGTAGGCGTCCTCGGATTGTCGGGCTTCGCAGGGCCCTAGACAGTTGTGCATTTGGTACTCCAAGCAGACCCGGTACTTGCCTGCGTCCACGGAAGCTTCGGACAAATTCAGCGCACAGGTTCGCAAGGGATAGAGCTGCCGAATCAAATCCAGCAAGGTCCCCAGCATGCGCCCCGAGGGGTAGGGCCCAAAGTACTCGCTGCCGTCCTCGATGCGCTGACGCGTGCTAAAGACCCGCGGGAAACGCTCCTTCTTGATGCAAATCCACGGATAGGTCTTACCGTCCTTCAAGTTGATGTTGTACCAGGGCTGGTGCTGCTTGATGAGCGTGTTTTCCAGCAGGAGAGCATCGTATTCCGTCTCTGTGACGATGACCTCGATGTTCTCGACCCGCCGAACCAGCATACGCAACCGCGCTTGGTCGTGTGTTTTACTGAAATAGCTGCTGACCCGCTTCTTCAGATTTTTCGCCTTTCCGATGTAGAGAATCTGCCCGTCTTTGTCCAAATGCTTGTACACCCCTGGCTTCTCCGGCAGGGATTTCAAAAGCTGTTTGATGCGGTCCAGGCGTTCCATACTAGGGGTAACGAAAAAGGCCGCCTCGCGTTTACGGGGCGGCCTTTAAAAGTACATGCGGTTGCTCTTACTTCGACAGGAGGGTAACGTTGCCCGTCAGCTCCAAGTGCGCGCTGTTGGGGTTGTCGTCCAAGCGAAGGATGTAGAAGTACACACCGTCAGCGAGCTTGTTGCCGCGGTTGTCTTCGCCCTTCCAAGGCATACCGTTGTCGTAGGCGTCGTTCTCGTACACCACTTTGCCGTAGCGGTTCATGATCATCAAGTAGCGACCCGAGCTGTAGCTCATCGCACCTTGGATGATGAAGTCGTCGTTTACGCCATCGCCGTTAGGCGTGACCACGTTGGGTACGATCACCGTATCGATAGGAGGAATCGGAGGTACGGGCTCACCAAACTCAATCCAGTTGGAGTAGGCCGTATCCTGCAAGCGACCGGGGTTGTGGGTGCGCGTACGGATAGAATACTGACCAGGAGGCAAGTTGGGGAACTCAACCGTTACAAAGGTGTCAAGCTGTGGGGAACCGTAGTCTTCCCAGATGTAGACACCGGGCTGACCGGCGATGCCGCGGCCAAATTCCACCTGGTACATGGGGTTGTTCCAGCCGTTGTAGTTGGTCCATACCGTAGGAATTGAGGCCGTATTGCTCATGTCGCCACGGAGCCAGATGCTCTTCACCACATTGGTCGGAGGCTGCTGTAAACCGTTGATGATGGCCTCCACGTAGTAGCGGTAGGATTTGGCGTCCACATCTGCAGCACCCAAGGTGTTGTCCACCCAGTCGCGCTGTGCCGAATCCGACAAAGACGTGATTTGGTTCCAGTTCTGGCCGCCATCTCCCGAGCGGTAGATGCGGAAGTTGTTGAACAGGAAGGAGGGGAAGGTCGCAGGATCAATCTTCCAGTAGATGTGCGGACGCTTGTCCTCATCAATGGAGACGTTGGTAAGCTGCATGTCCAAGTTGACACAGTCGTTCACCAAAAGGACAATGGTATCAAACTCGTCCATGGCCTTTCCACACTTGTTCAAGAGCGTATTACCGTCGTTGCCCACCTTTGAATAGAGGTAGTATTCACCGTTCATGGACAAGGGTTTGAAGAGCTTCACGCGCATGGAATCCGTTTCCCCGTTGACGTTGGGGAAGGGAACGAGTTTCTCAATGGGTATGGGCTGGCCATTTGGTGCCGTCAAGCGGAAGTCCGAACCGTCTGGAGAAATGGACACCACCTCTACGGAAAGCGTAAAGTAGAGCATCACCGTAGAGTCCAAACATTTGTACTCCACCTGCTGCTTGCCGTCGGGACGCAGCGTCACACCGGGTGCATTCTGGTCCAGCTTTACGCCTTGGTTTACGATGGGGTTACAGTTGGCTGCCACGGAGACCTGAATCTCACGGTTGGCCGAACCTACCTTTTCCCAGAACAAATAGGTCGAGTCAAAGCGGTATTCGTTCACACGAATGGCAATCACCGAGGTCTCTTGCGTAGTAGCAATAAAGGTGATGTTACCCGTTTGCGGATTCAAGGTAAAGGGCGCCAAGGGGTCCGTGTGGATGGGCTGCAAATAGGTGAAGCCAGCCGCATAGCCTACGCTTACACCACCTGTACCAAAGCCAAATTCACGGGCAGGGACCAATTCGTAGTTGATTGAATCGTTGTCCTTCTCGTAGGCGTTCTGCAAGTAGTTGATGTAGCCCCCCGTACAGATGTAGCTCAAGGGGATAGAGACGAAGGTGGGCGAAGAGTTGTAGCCGAGGGTGTTATTCAATTCAGCCTCGAAGTAGAAACCTGCACCTGAAGAGTTTGCAATACCGGTTACGCCAAAGGGTCGGCAGCAGGACTGCCAGTACATCTTGTAGTCGTTACAGGTTTGGGTCAATGTGACATAGCCAATGTAGATGTTGACCATGGGGCTGAAAAAGGATCCGCTGGTACCCTGGGGGATACAGTCGTAGGCGCCCAAGGCAGCCGCGCTGAATTCGGGCTGAGACAAGCTACACGACGCTGACGTGTTGATGTTGCACGAAGGAGCGGTGATGGTTACTGTTTGGGCGGTACCCAAACCCACACCCGACTGCTCGCGGTAAATCACCAATTTGATGCGGTATTGACCGGTCACACCCGTGGAGTCACCGACGTATTTGTACTGAATGTCACCTCCCAAAATGTGGGAAGCTTCAGCTTGGAAAGGCATCAAAAGGGCCCCAAATAAAAAGGCAAGGAATAGACGTTTCATAATGCGGATATTTTTCAGCCTTACGAAAATAGACTATTCCCCGGTACTACCGGCCTCGAATGGGTCAATGTGGGCCAAGAATGATTGAACGCTTCCTTCAGAGCGTTTTGCGCAACCGCGCGACTGGGATTCCAAGCTGTTCGCGGTACTTGGCAACCGTCCTTCGAGCAATGGGGTAGCCCTTGTCTTTCAGCAACTTAGCCAAGGCATCGTCCGTGAGGGGCTTGCGTGAATCTTCGTCGCCGATGCTGTCTTCCAAGATCTTTTTGATTTCCCGGGTGCTCACTTCCTCGCCTTCCGCGTTGAGCATGGATTCGCTGAAGAAATTTTTGATTAAAAAGGTCCCAAAAGGCGTCTGCACGTATTTGTTGCTGGCCACGCGGCTAACCGTCGAAATATCCATGCCCACTTCGTCCGCAATGTCCTTGAGAATCATGGGCTTGAGCTTGCGTTCATCGCCCGTTAAGAAGTACTCTTCTTGGAAGCGCATGATGGCGGACATGGTCAAAATCAAGGTCTGCTGGCGCTGCTTAATGGCGTCAATAAACCACTTGGCCGAATCCAACTTCTGCTTCACAAATTGGAAGGCCTCTTTCTCCTGCTCGGAACCAAAGGACTTCGCTTTTTTGTAGTGTTGCAGCATGTCCTTGTACTCGCGGGACACGTTGAGTTCAGGGGCATTTCGGCCGTTTAAGCGCAGCTCCAACTGGTCGTCGACCACTTGGATGGTGTAGTCAGGAATGACGGTTTGCGTGGCGTGCGAGCCACTTTCTGCCGTATGTCCGGGCTTGGGGTTCAGGCGCCCAATTTCATCGAGTGCGCCCTTCAAAACCTCCTCGCTGACCTCCAACTGGGCCATCATTTTGGCATAGTGCCGTTTGGCCAAGGCATCAAAGTGGTCCGTGACAATGGTCAAGGCCAGCTCGGTATGGGAGGTGGGCTCGCGGTTTTCCAGCTGCAGCGCCAAACACTCTTGCAAATCCCGAGCGCCCACACCCGCCGGCTCCATGCTCTGAATCACCTCCAGAGCGGCCTCCAGCTCCTGAACGTCGATGAAGATCCCCATGGAGAATGCCAGGTCATCGACAATGTCCACCAGTTCCCGACGCAGGTAGCCGTCGTCCTCCAGCGTGCCAATCAAATACTTACAAAGGGCCTCTTTTTGGGGCGAAAGCGAGCGCATGGACAGCTGCTCTTTGAGCAAATCGCTCATGTCCTTGCCCACTACGACGGGCGCTTCGTAGGACTCGTCGTCGGCCGAATAGTTGTTCGCCTGAAGCTTGTAGTCGGGGATCTCGTCGTCGCTGAGGTAGTCGTCCATGGGATCGTACTCCCCTTCGTCGCCACCTGCCTCATCTTCCCACTCCGAACTCAACTCATCCTGGGACTCCGGCGCCTCCGGTCCATCTTCCAGGGCCGGATTGATCTCCATTTCCTCTTGAATCCGCTCCTCCAATGCCTGTGTAGGCAGCTGAATCAACTTCATCAGTTGAATCTGCTGCGGCGACAGCTTTTGCTGCAGGCGTTGGCTAAGCGATTGCTTGAGCATAGTGTCTTAGAATTCTGCGTTGCCCGGGGTGCGCGGGAAGGGGATTACGTCTCGGATATTACCCATACCTGTCACAAACTGTACCATTCGCTCAAAGCCCAGGCCAAATCCGCTGTGGACACAGGTGCCAAACTTGCGCGTATCCAGGTACCACTCCAAGTGCTCAGGCTCAATGCCCACGGCCTGCATTTTCTCGACCAACACGTCGTAGCGTTCCTCGCGCTGGCTGCCACCCACGATTTCACCAATGCCGGGGAAGAGGACGTCCATGGCACGAACGGTCTTGCCGTCTTCGTTCAAACGCATGTAGAAGGCCTTGATTTTCGCGGGATAATCAAACAAAATCACGGGCGACTTAAAGTGCTTTTCCACCAGGAAGCGCTCGTGTTCCGACTGCAAATCGGCGCCCCACTCTTCGATGGGGTATTTAAATTGACCTTTTTTATTGGGCTTGGAATCCTTCAGAATGTCAATCGCCTCCGTGTACGTGCAGCGCACAAAGGGATTGTCGAGGACAAACTGGAGCTTCTCGATGAGGCCCTGTCCGCTGCGCTGGTCTTGGGGTTTGGATTTCTCTTCTTGCTCCAAACGTTGATCCAAGAAGGCGAGGTCCTCCTGGCAGTTGGTCAGAACGTATTTAATGATGTGCTTGCAGAAGGCCTCCGCCAGCTCCATGTTGTCGTGCAGGTCGAAGAAGGCCATCTCCGGCTCGATCATCCAAAACTCGCTCAGGTGGCGGGTGGTGTTGGAATTTTCGGCGCGGAAGGTCGGTCCAAACGTATAAATCTTGCCCAAAGCCATGGCGCCCAGCTCGCCCTCCAACTGACCGCTCACGGTAAGGTTAGTGGGCTTTTCAAAGAAGTCTTCCGAAAAGTCCGTGGTGCCGTCTTCTTTCTTCGGCGCGCCATCGGCGGGCAACGTCGTTACGCGGAACAGTTCCCCTGCGCCTTCTGCGTCGCTGGCCGTAATGATGGGGGTGTTCAGGTAAAAGAAGCCTTGATCGTTAAAGAACTGGTGCACCGCAAAGGCGGCCGCGTGGCGGACGCGCATCACCGCGCCAAACGTGTTAGTGCGCATGCGCAGATGGGCAATCTCGCGCAGGAACTCCAGCGAATGCCGCTTGGGCTGCAAAGGATAGCTGTCTGTAGGGCAATCGCCCAAAACCTCCAATTTCTGAACGGCAATCTCCACCGTTTGGCCCGCGCCCTGAGAAGCGACCAATTCGCCCGTGATGGATAGGCTGGCGCCCGTCGTCACACGCTTGAGCAAGGCCTCTGGAAAGGCCTCAAAGTCCACAACCGCTTGCAAATTGCCCTGGCAGCTGCCGTCGTTGAGGGCGATAAATCGGTTAGAACGAAAGGTGCGCACCCACCCCTTTACGGTTACGGTGTCGCCCACCTTGGGCTGGCGCAGAATGTCAGAAATCGATGACGTTGGCATGATGTATGATGCAAAAAGGAACTTTTCTACCTGCAAAAATGGGCAAAATCCCGCAGTTCAAGGTAGTTTCTTTTGGGAATTGGGGGGTGAATTCGGGTCGTATTTGGAAAAAATTTGCATCCATTGGAAACATTTTTATCCGTTAAATGTTTCCTGTGTGTAGAAATGGCACGACCTTTGCCGGCCCGTACGCGAATTTTCATGGAAAACGATCCCAGACATAGCATTCTGACCCGTTCGATGGAGCTGTTCCAGCGATTTGGCTTGCGCGCCGTCAACATGGACGACGTGTCCAAAGAGTTGGCCATGAGCAAGAAAACGCTCTATACCTTCTTCACGAATAAATCGGATTTGGTCGATCAAGCGGCCAAATACTTGTTTGCGGTCAAATCCAAGCAATTCATTGAACAGGCCAGCATCCACGAAAATGCCATCGACGAATTGCTCGAGGTGCAACGCATTCAGCAGGAAGTGCTCAAGAACTACGGCACCCGCTTGCTCTTTCCTCTAAAGAAGTACCACCCAGAGACCTACGAATGGGTCCTCAAGGCGCGCCGCGACATGATGATCGAGGCCTCGGTAAAAAACTTAGAGCGGGGTATTCAGCAGAAGCTGTACCGCGACGACCTCCAGGTGATGAAAATCGCTTTGGTCCGCTACAATACCATGGTGGGCATCATGGAAGACCCTGAAATGGGGGACGATGCCGGGCTCCGCGCTGAAGTCCTCGATTACAGCTTGCACCTTCACTTACGGTCCATTGCCTCCGCGCAAGGGCTGGCTTATTTACACGAACTCCAATCTCCCAAATCCAAATGAAACTCAGAACCCTCCTGCTGGCCCTGACCATGGGCAGCCTGTCCGCTCTGGGGCAGCAGCGCATGGAACTGTCGTTGGACCAAGCCGTTTCCTACGCCTTGGACCACAACGCTCAGATCCGCGTGCAGTCCCTAGAAAAGAAGGCTGCCGAAAAAGTCTTGATCCAGAACATCGCCTTGGGCTTGCCTTCCGTGAACATGGGCGGCAACTACACGGACAACATCGAGCTGCCTGCGCAGTTCTTTGACATCAACCAAGACGGGGTGATTGACAAGTTGCAGTTTGGCACGCGGTACAATTCCGTGGCTAACCTGTCGGTGAACCAGTTGGTGTTTGATGGCTCTTACATCGTAGCGCTTTTGGCCACCAACGTCTTGCGCGACATGGCAGATGTCTCCTACGAGAAGGCCACGATTGATGTGCGCGAGCAAGTGGCTCAAGCCTACCACCTCCGTGTGATTTTGGGCGAAAACGCCACGGCTTTGAAGGCCACCTTGGCCAACACAGCGAGCACACTGAAGAACCTTCAGGCCATGCAGGGCGAGGGCTTTGTAGCGGAAGAAGATGTGGACCAGCTGTCCATCGTCTACCACAATTTGGAGGCGAATGTGGCCAATTTGGAAAGCCAAATCCACATCGCAGAGCTCCTCCTCAAGTTGCATTGCGGCATTTCCCCTGAAACGGATCTTCAGCTGACCACGTCCTTGGAGAGCCTGCTCGTTCAAGCCGAGAGTGGTCAATCTCTGCTCAGCAACACGTTTGACGTCCAGAACCACATTGACTTCCGCCAGTTGAGCACCAACCGCAAGGGACAGTACCTCAACCTGCAGAACGAGAAGATGCAGTTCCTGCCCAAGCTCTATGCCGGCTACGCCTACAACCGCCAGTTTGTGAGCGAGTCTGCCAATGTCTACGACCCCGACGGCACGTCCGCGAACAACACGATGTTCCAGTCCTGGAATTTGTCCGCACAGATTCCGTTGTTTAGTTCGGGCCGAAAAATCGCTCGCGTGCAAGAGCAGCACATCAAGCTTCAAGAGCTGGATATTTTGCTCGCCAACACGGAGAACGCTTTGCGCCTTCAGAACCAGCAAGCCCGTGCCGAATACGCCAACGCGCTCAAGGTCTACCAAATCCAAGTGCAAAACGTGGCGCTCGCGCAACGCGTCATGAAAAACACCGAAGCCAAGTTGGTGGAAGGTCTCGCCTCGAGCATGGACTACAGCCAAGCGTCTTCGCAGTACCAACAAAGTGTCGCCGCTATGCTTCAAGCGGCCAATTCCGCTCTAAACAAACGCGTAGCTCTGGAAAAATCCCTGGGCGCCTACAACCTTCAAACTGTCCAATAATCTCATGAAAAATCTGTCCATCCTCACTGCGCTTGTAGCCCTTTTGGCTGCCTGCAGCACGTCTACGCCCTCTTCGGATGTGGACCAATTGAACGTTCGCCGCGATTCTATTGCCGGCGCTATCGAATCGCTTAAGGCCGAACTCGCGGAGATCGACCTCCAGTTGGCGGCAGCTGACAGCACGCGCAGCTTTGCGAGCGTCACGATTTACGATGTGACCAAAGGCGGCTTTGACCACTCCTTCCAAGTGTATGGTACGGTCGTTTCAGACAAATCCGTGACCCTCTTCCCCGAAATGGCGGGCACCATCACCAAAGTGACCGTTAAAGGAGGTGAGCGCGTGCGTGCCGGCCAGCTGTTGGTGGCTATGGATGCCTCGTTGGCGCAAGCCAGCTTGGCCGAAGTGAAAACGCAACTGACGTTGGCACAATCTGTATTTGAAAAGCAATCCCGCCTGTGGGAGCAGAAAATCGGCAGCGAAGTGCAGTACCTGCAAGCCAAGACGCAGTTTGAGGCCTTGCAAAAGCGCCTGGCAGCCGTTTCGCGCCAAGTGGCCATGACGACCGTCACCGCTCCGTTTGATGGGGTGATCGACCAAGTTTTTGCCAAGGAAGGCGAGGTAGCTGCGCCCGGCATGGCTATGGTGCGCATGGTAGGAAATGGCGGTTTGCGTTTGGACATGCAGGTTCCAGAAACCTACATCCAGCGCATCGAGAAGGGCGACGAAGTGGACATGCACTTCTCGGCAATCAACTTGGACCTCGTTGGCAAAATCACCGCGGTGGGCAACTTCATCAATGCCGGAAGCCGCACGTTTGGCGTAACCGTCGAGCTTCCTAAAAACAGCGACCTGAAAGCCAACATGATGGCCTCTGTCGCCCTGAAAGACTACAGCGTCGACAGTGCCATCACGGTGCCCAACCGCTTGATCTTGCAGGACACGAAAGGCGTGAATTACACCTATGTCTACGTGGCAAAAGGGGGACTCGGCAGCATTGAGCGCCGCGACCTCGTTTTGGGCGTGGCCAACAACGACATGACCGAAATCAAATCCGGTATCACTCCAGGCGAGAAGGTCGTGGATCGCGGCATTCGCTCGGTTCAGCCTGGCCAAACTGTAAAACTGTACTAAGCCATGTCCGAACAACCCAATGCACTGATGCGCCGTTTTGCCATCACCGACTGGGCGGTCCGCAACCGCGTTACAGTAGGCGTTTTAACGGTCATCATCTTTATCGCAGGCTTGGCCGCCTACCGCGCCATGCCCGCCGAAAGTTTCCCCGAAATTGCCCAACCTACCATCTACGTGGGTACCGTCTATCCGGGAAACTCCCCTGTGGACATTGAACGCCTCATCACGCGCCCCTTGGAGAAGCAAATCAAGAGCATCTCCGGCGTCGATGAAGTCACCTCAACCTCCATCCAAGGCTACTCCACCATTCAGGTGAAGTTCAACTTTGACGTAGCCGTCAACGAGGCGCTACGCAAGGTGAAGGACAAGGTGGATGCCGCGCGCTCCACCCCCGACTTCCCCAAGGACTTGCCTGCAGACCCCAACATCTTCGACCTGAACATTGGCGAGTTGTTGCCTATCATGAACATCAACCTTTCGGGCGAATACACCAGCGAACAGTTGACGGACTATGCGGAGTACCTCAAAGAGGAGATAGAAGACCTTTCGGCCATCACCTCCGTGGATATCCGCGGTATTGACGACAAGGAAGTTCGCGTCATGGTGGATGTCCAGAAGATGGAATCCTTGAATATTTCGTTCCGCGACATTTCTGGGGCGATCCAAAATGAAAACATGTCCATTTCGGGCGGTGATTTGTTGGTGGATGGCTACCGCCGAAACGTTCGCGTACTGGGCGAATTTGAATCCCTCCAGGACATCGAAAACATCATCGTCAAGCAGGAAAAAGAAGACATCGTCTACTTGCGCGACGTCGCCACCGTAGCCTTTGACGGAGTGGACCGCGAATCCTACGCGCGTCAGTACAGCGACCCTGTCGTGACTTTGGACATCAAGAAGCGCTCTGGTGAGAACCTGATTTTGGCCTCAAAAGCCATCAATGAGATTGTCGCGACCGCCAAGGCGGAGTACTTCCCCAGCAACTTGCTGATCTCCATCACCAACGACCAATCGACCCGCACCAAAAACCAGGTGAATGAGCTGGAGAACTCCATCATTTTTGGCGTCTTGCTTGTGGTCTTGGTCTTGACCTTCTTTTTGGGACTGAGAAACGCGCTATTTGTGGGCATTGCTATCCCCTTGAGCATGCTCTTGAGCTTCTTCATCCTGAACTCCATGGGCATCACACTGAACTTCATGGTGCTCTTCGCTTTGGTACTGGCCCTGGGCATGTTGGTCGACAACGGCATTGTTATTGTCGAAAACGTCTACCGCTTCATGAGCAGTGGCTACAAGGCTACGGATGCGGCCAAACTGGGAGCCGCCGAGGTAGCTATGCCCATTATCTCATCGACCGCCACGACGTTGGCCGCCTTTGTGCCTTTGGCCCTCTGGCCCGGTTTGATCGGTGAGTTCATGAAGTACCTGCCTTACACGTTAATCGTAGTGCTTTCATCTTCCCTCTTTGTGGCCTTGGTCATCAACCCTGCATTGGCCGCACGTTACATGAAGACGGAAGAAGATACCGTGAACCGACCCAAGTGGACTCGCATTGGCGGCCTCTTGACCCTGGTTGGTCTAGGGGTACACATGGCCATCCTCGCCGCCAATCCAGAGGCTGCCGGACCCGCTTTGTTTGCCGCCACCCTCTTTAACCTCTTTGGCTATGCAGGCCTCATTATTCTGGCCTACCTCTGGCTGTTTGAGCCGGGCACGCAGTACTTCCAGAGGAATCTACTGCCTCGCTTAGAGGCCTTTTACTCCCGGGTGATTGAATTTTCGTTGCGCGGAAAGAATGCCCGAACGTTCTTCCTGGGCACGGTCGGCCTACTCTTCTTCTCCATCTTCCTGTTGGCCGTCTTCCCTCCCAAGGTTTTGTTCTTCCCGAACAACCAACCCAACTTGGCCAACATCTACATCGAGCTCCCTGTGGGCACCGACATCGAAGAGACCAATGCGCTGACCTTGGACCTCGAGAAGAAAATCACCGAACTCGTCGGCCAATTCACCTATGAGAAAGACGGTGCCCCCTACAACTACATGGTTGAGTCCATCATCGCCCAGGTAGGTAAGGGAACCAGCGATCCTCGCGAGGGTCCATCCAACGTTCCCACCCCCCACAAGGCTAAAATTGTGGTAGCCTTCCGCGAAACCAAGTACCGTTTGGACCAAGATGGTCAGGTCGTAAGCAGTTCCGATGTATTGAACCTCCTGCGCGACAACCTTTCGGACGTTCCCGGTGCAGTTATCGTGGTGGACAAAGACCAAAACGGCCCTCCCCAAGGCTCGCCTATCAACATCGAGTTGTCGGGTTCAGACTACGAGGAAGTGCTCGCTTTTGCCCAGCAAGTCAAGCGCGAAATTGAGAGCTCGCCCATCCAAGGCTACGACGAACTCAAGCTCGACGTCGAAAGCGGCAAGCCCGAATTGCCCATCACCGTCGACCGCGCCAAGGCGCGCTCCTTGGGCGTTTCCACCGGCCAAATTGGCGATGCCCTCCGCACGGCTTTGTTCGGCAAGGAAATCAGCCGCTTCAAAGACGATGAGGACGAGTACCCCATCAACCTCCGCTTTGACGACGCCTACCGCTACAATTTGGAGAGCCTGATGAACCAGAAGATCACCTTCCGCGATCAAGGTTCGGGCCGTATCAAGCAAGTGCCCATTTCCGCCGTGGCCAGCGCAAGCAAATCCTCTACGTTCTCCGCCGTGAAGCGCAAGGATTTGGACCGTGTGATCACCCTCTATTCCGGCGTCAAGGAAGGGGCCAACCCCACCCAGATTGTCGGCCAAATGAAGGAACTCCTCGCCGGCTACGAAGTACCCCGCGGCATCACACTCGCCTTCACGGGCCAGCAGGAAGAGCAGGCCAAGGAATTTGGCTTCTTGTCCAAGGCCCTTCTCGGTGCGGTCTTCATGATCTTCTTGATCATTGTGGGCCAGTTTAACTCCGCGCGCATCCCCTTCCTGATCCTGGTGACGGTTATCCTTTCGCTTATCGGCGTACTGCTCGGTCTGGTGATTTTCCGAATGGACTTCATCATCATCATGACGATGATCGGTATCATCTCGCTCGCCGGGGTGGTCGTGAACAACGCCATCGTTTTGGCGGACTATGCCGGTCAATTGATGGAGCGCCGAAAAGCCGAACTCAACCTGGACGAAGACGCGCGTCTCCCCGTAGACGAGCTGGCCTTCACCCTCGCCGAAGCCGGCCGAACGCGTTTGCGCCCCGTTCTTTTGACCGCCATCACCACGGTCCTAGGTTTGATCCCCTTGGCCACAGGTATGAACATTGACTTCTTCACCCTGATCTCCCAAAACAATCCGCAGATCTACTTCGGCGGCGACAACGTCATGTTCTGGGGCCCCATCAGCTGGACGGTCATCTTTGGTCTGACCTTCGCCACCTTCCTCACCCTGGTCATCATGCCTGTTATGCTCTACCTCACCGAGGTAACGCGTTCGCGCAGGTACTGGGAGAAGCAGGGCGCATAGCGCCGCTTGAGAGCTAGTTAGCTAGTAAAAACGCCGCCCTCACCAGGCGGCGTTTTTCATTCTGGCTAGGCGTACTTTTGGGCCATGGCCCCATTGCCCCGATTAGAGGAACTGCGCACCCTAGCCCCCGAAGCTTTAGCGACGGTGGCAGAGGACCTGCGCGCTTTCATTTTGGCTTCGACCCAGGATAAGGCGGGGCATTTTGCTTCTAGTTTGGGAGTGGCGGAGTTGACCGTGGTCCTACACGCCCTCTTGAATACCCCTGAAGATGTTCTGATTTGGGACGTCGGGCATCAGGCCTATGGCCATAAAGTGCTGACAGACCGCGCGGAGGTCTTTTCTAAAAATCGACAGCCCGATGGGCCAAGTGGCTTCCCCAAGCGGGACGAATCTCCCTTCGATGCCTTCGGGGTGGGACATTCAAGTACGGCACTTTCGGCTCTTTTGGGATTTGCCCGCGCAGATGCCCTCAAAGGCCTTTCACGCAAACGGGTAGCCGTCGTCGGCGATGGCGCATTCACCGGTGGAATGGTCTTCGAGGCCATGAACGACGCCGGTAGCCAGGGCGATGATGTGCTGCTGATTTTAAATGACAACGGCCAAGCCATTGAGGAGAATGTGGGCGCCTTGCACCAGAATGGCCAGTACGCCTCCATCGCCAAAGGCATGGGTTGGACCTGGATGGGTGGGCCCATTGACGGGCACAACGCGGTAGAGCTCCATGCAGCTGTTCAGCAGGCGTTAGCCACAAAGGGCCCGCGTGTATTGCATGTACGCACCCAGCGTCCCAGCTTGGAGACACTAGGTTTAAAAGACTCCACGGTAGGACCGGCCCATTTTCAACACCGTTTTGCCCAGTCGCTCATCGCTTTGGCGAGGAAGGATGCGAACGTGGTGGCCCTCACGGCGGCCATGGCGCCGGGCTGCAGCCTGGACCTCTTCCGGGAGGTTTTTCCCCACCGCTTTTTTGACGGAGGGATCGCTGAAGGACATGTAGTCACCGAGGCGGCAGGTATGGCGGCGGCGGGTTTGAGGCCCGTGGTCAACCTATACAGCACCTTTTCGCAGCGCGCCGTAGACCAGTGGATTCACGATGTGGCCTTGCAAAACTTGCCGGTGATTTTGTGTTTGGACCGTGCTGGACTCGTAGGTGAAGACGGGGGTACGCACCATGGCGTCTTTGATTTGGCGCTTTTTCGGTCCGTTCCAAATACCGCCATTTGGGCCCCCCGCAACGGAGAGGCCCTCGAAGAAGCCCTCCGCGAAGCCCACGCCTACGGAGGCCCGAGCATCATTCGCTACCCAAAGGGAACGGAACCCGAACTGCCTACCGCACTCGAACGCCGCGGCCGCATGGACATCCTCCAATGGGGCACCGGCACCGTGCACTTTTGCCTCGGACCGGTAATCGCCGACGCACTCGCAGAAGCCAAACCCACGGAAAGTGTCGTGGACCTGCGCATGGCCAAGCCCATCAACCCGGATATGCTCGCCTATTTTGCGAAAAACCACTACCGATGGATGGTTTGGGAAGACGGTCAAGCCCTAGGTGGGGTGGGCGCCGCTTTGAGCACCTGGCTGGCCGAACATGCCATTCCCAACGTACAATGCATACGCAGAAGCTACCCCGATCAGTTTATCGGGCATGGTCCCAGTGAGGCCCTGCAGGCGCAGTTCCGCCGCAAAGGCTAACGAAAAGCTTTCTTAAAAACCCAAGGCCGCGCGGGTGCGTGCGATCGTCGCTTGCGCGACGGGGCGGGCTTTTGCAGCCCCTACCTCCAAGGCGTCGTAGACCGCTTGGGGATTTGCCATGTACGTGTCAAATCGGGCGCGTTCTTCGGCAAACACCTCCAGCAGAACGTTCAAAAGCGCCGTTTTGGCGTGGCCGTAGCCGTAGTTGCCAGCGCGGTAGTTGGCCTCCATTTCAGCCACTTGGGCAGGGCTGGCCACGAGGCGGTAGAGCTGCACCACGTTGCAGGTGTTGGGGTCCTTAGGGTCCTCTAGGGGCGTGGAGTCAGTCACGATGGACATGATCTGCTTCTTGAGGGCCTTTTCGGGCAAGAAGATGTCGATGATGTTGCCGTAGGACTTGGACATTTTTTGGCCGTCGGTGCCGGGAATGGTCATCACCGCTTCGTCGATGCGGGCTTCGGGGATGACAAAGGTTTCCGTACCCGTTTGGCGGTTGAAGGTCTCTGCGATGTCGCGCGTCATTTCCAAATGCTGGCGCTGGTCCTTTCCCACGGGCACCAAATGCGCATCGTACAAGAGGATGTCCGAAGCCATCAAGACCGGATAGTCAAAGAGACCGGCGTTCACATCCGACAAGCGGTCCGATTTATCCTTGAAGCTGTGCGCATTGGCCAGCATGGGGAAGGGCGTGAAGCAGTTGAGGTACCAGGTGAGCTCGGTGCATTCGGGCACGTGGCTCTGCGCATAGAAAACGACTTTTTCCGGGTCCAAACCACAGGCTAACCACGCAGCGGCGGTGGCGAGGAGGTTTTCCTTCCGGGCCACAGGATCCTTCACGGTGGTCAAGGAGTGCAAATCGGCAATGAACAAGAACGCATCGTTGCGGGGATCATTCGCCAACGCAATAGCGGGCTTAATCGCACCCAACACATTGCCTAAATGTTGACGTCCCGAACTCTGAATACCGGTGAGAATACGTGCCATGCCGTAAAGGTAGGACGGAGAAGCGGGTGTTGCTTAGAAATTCGAAGCGCGTCCTTCCAGCCAGCGGGCCCGAAGCATTTTTTGGCGCTCCGTGGGCTCTGGCAGGGCAAAGATCTTGTGGGAGAGCTTGACCTCGGCGCGCTCTGGGAGCACCCAGGTAGACGTCCATTCGCCTTGGTGCTCCACCTGCACTTCCACCTTTTCCCCTTCCGGCAGTGGGCCCTCGAGTCCGCCCAATTGCTCTGTATCGAAGCTCACGAAGTCGCCTTTTTCCACTTCAAAGGGCAGCGGTCCCTTGACCTTTTTCACGGTCTTCACCGCGCCCAAAGGCAGGAAGGAAAGTTTGAGGTTTTCATGCTGGATGGGGCTTTGCGGCAAGGAGCGCGTCTCGCCGTTCACGTAGTCAAAACCGGCATATGCTAGGTTTTGCTTCAAGGGCAGTGCTTCCCGCCCCCGAACGTAGCGGTCAAAAAAGCCCATCAAGTCGGGATGCACCTCCGCCACGAAGACTTCAAAAAAGGTTGCTTCGTCAAAAGATTGCGTAGCGCCATAGCGGGCATTCAACGCACGAACCACATCGAGCAAGGTCTTTTCGCCATCGGTCAAACGCATGATTTCCAAGTCCAACAAGGCCGCCATCACCGCCCCGCGTTGGTAGACCTGGCCGTACTGCTTCTTCCAAGGTTTTTCCAGGACGTTGGTGCTCATTTCGGTGAAGGCCATTTTCTCAGTCGGGTAGCGGCTCGCAAACCGAATTTTCCCCTCCAATAAAGATTTGAGGTAGGCCTCTTGGGTCATCACGCCGCCCTGGACCTGGGAGAGTCCGGCGAAGTATTCGGTCACGCCCTCATAGAGCCAGAGGTGCTGAGACATCACGGGATCGGCGTAGTTGAAGTGGCCAATGCACTCCGAATGCAAGCCGAGCGGGGTGAGGATGTGCAGAAATTCGTGGATGCAAACGTCTTTGATTTGGTCCAACACCAAATCGTTCCCAAAGTCGGGCAAGAAATAGGTGGAAGAGTTGCCGTGCTCCAGAGCGCCGAAGCCTTGGCCGATGATCTGGCGTAAGAGCTTAAAGGCCTTGCCAATTTTAATGTCCCCCTCCATCAAGCTTTGAAACTCCGTATAGTCCTTGATGTAGAAGAGGAAGGCGTAGTTGTCCACAGGAAGTTCCCCACCCAAAAAGGTCGCGATGGCCTCCATGGAGACCTTGACCTCGTCGTAAATGGCGGCGCTCAAGGGGCGGCCGCTTTCGCTGTAAACGCTGAGGGTCACCTTGCAATTGGCCACGTGGAAACTGGTGGTGTCGGGCACCGTCACCATAATGGGACAGTCCATCAAATGGTGGTAGTCCCGGGCTTGAAAGGATTGAATGCGGTTGTCGCCCAAGTACATAGCAGGACCTTGCTCCACCTGGCTGGGGAGGGCGCTCACGCCCAGCATGTTCCCGGGATAATGCAGCTGCACATCCACAGGCTCTTGCTCAAAGCCGGGGAAGTAGCCAAAAAAGCCGGCATTGTTCAGCAGAAAGTTCTCGCGTTCAGCGATGTTGGTGCCCGCGGGCTCAAAAATGTGGTTCTTCCGAACGCGCGCATCGTATGTGTCATTCACGCGGTACGTAATGCGGTCCGGTAGCGCACTCATTTTGAAGCTGTTCTCTCCCTTTTTGCGCACTTTAATCCGGGTCCCGTCCGATTTGTAGGCTTCCAAGCCCTTGATGTACTTCCCGTAATCTTCCGTGGCGTAGGTCCCTGGAATGGTTTTGGGAAATTGCCAAACGATGGGCATATCCTCTAAGTCCCCTGGAAAAGCGGCCCAGTGCACTTCCGCTGTGACTTGTACTTGGTCGCTGCCTAAGACGCGCATCAGATCCGCGTGGTAGGTGATAAAGGGGGCTTGGGCCCAGGCGGTCAGGCTGCTGAAGGACAGAGCCGTCCAAAGGAGGGTGCGCATGGTTTAAAGTCTAGATTCGGCGTACAAGGTGAGGCCTTCTTCCGTCATCAGCCACAACTTTCCTGCCATTCGGGGGTCGTACATGTTTTGAAGGTTGTCTACATCGTCCAAATAGTCCGAACAGCTTTCGTCCAAATACACGCTATGTCCCACCGGAAGGTAGAGGGTGAAGCGGGCATTCTGTCCACGGAATCTGTCGTCCAGCGGGAAGGAGATGAGGTCCCCCACCACTATGCTATCGCCTTCCAACGTCACATCGTACTGGACCCGGTCGGCTTTCAGGCGCGCCTCGCGGCGGTTGGAGCCCCGAGACTCTACCACACATTCAAGGCTAGGAACTTGGCGCATGCTCTGCTTAACGTCCAAGGCAATGCCGTCGTAATAGAGGTCCAAGCCGTCCAAAAACTCGCCCAAGGACACATGGTTGTCGGGGATGTTTAGTGCGTTGGGCGCAACGGTGAGGACCCATTCGGTCCGGCCTTCCGCCAAAGGAATGGCTTCAATGTGGCGGGCTTCTTCGCGGAATTCCAAGCCCATTTGTATGCCCATCACGACCCAAATGATCACACCGACTAGGGAGCTCAAAATGGCCGTGCCGTGAATCCAGCGCCAGGATGCGCGTGGAATGTCTACTCTAAACGTGTAGCGCAGCACAAGGGCCGTGATTTCAATAACGATGCCGAGCACAGCAGCAATCGTCGCCAGCCACAGGACGCTCATGCTCATGCTGCTGGGAAGCACCGTCATCGCCATGGCGAAAATGGGTGTGCCCTGGGTCCAATCCGACTCAAAGCTGAAGCCGTTGGTAGCCACCACAATGAGCGCAATACCCGCAGCCGCTATGCCGAGGAGCAGAAAAAAACCGATGACCCGGAAAACAATGGCCACCAGGCCTCCGATGGCTTCCACGATGTTTCGTGTGGCGCCGCCCAGTCCCGAGGCTGCACGCTTGACCGCCGGACTCACTTCCTCTGCGCCCGCTTGAAATCGGGCTTTCATCCGCTGCGCCTCCTCTTCGACCGATTTCTTGATGTTGTCGAGCGTGATGTCCTCGCCGCGCATCGCCAATTTCTCTGCCGTAGTACGTGCGCCAGGGATGGCGGCCCAGAGTATGAAATAGGCAATGAACCCTGCTCCACTAAAGAGGAGCAGCAAGAACAGTACGCGAAAGATGACGGGGTCTACGCGGAAGTAGGCCGCCAATCCCCCACAAACACCGCCCACAAAGCCGTTTTCCACGTCGCGGTAGAGTCGGCGAATGCGCTTTTCATAGGCTTCCCCATAGGACTGTGCAGTCTCTGCCGTGGGCTGGGATTCGCCGTCGCCAAAGTCCTCCGGCTGGCCCAAGGTGCGGATGGCCGCATCTACTTCCGACAGGCTGATGACTTGCTTCCCGGGGCTGAGGTGGGCATGGAAGAGTTCGGCCAGTCGTGCTTCGATGTCCGCGATAATTTCTTCACAGCCCTCCACGTGTTTGAGCTGGGCACGCACCGCGTCTAAATAGGCACCCACACGTTGATAGGCGTCCTCGTCCAAGTGGAAGAGCATGCCGCCCAGGTTGATATCGATGGTTTTTTTCATGACTTAGAGGGAGTTAACAGCGTTGACAAATGCATTCCATTCCTGGTCCAAAGCGTCCAGCAATCGCTCGCCATTTTCGGTGAGCTTGTAGTATTTCCGAGGCGGTCCAGACTTGGATTCTTCCCAACGGTAGTCCAGCCATCCGGCGTTTTTAAGGCGTGTGAGCAAGGGGTAGAGCGTTCCTTCCACCACCAAGAGGTCTGCCTGCTTGAGGGCTTCGGACAAGTCTGAGGTATAGGCCTCTCCTTTCCGAACCACCCGAAGCACGCAGAGCTCTAGGACACCTTTGCGCATTTGAGCCCGTGCATTTTCAGTATTCATGTTGGCAAAGATATAGTTAATATTTGGTACTATGCAACACATAGTACCGAAAACTACCTTTTTCACTTCGTTGGCTCAATTGTTGTGCACATGAAGAATAACGGTAGTTACACCTCTATAACTTTGTTTCCATGCTCACCCCCTTCAACTTCCAGAAGTGGCTGGAAGAACACCGACATGAATTGGTTCCTCCCGTAGGAAACAAGAATTTGACCCCAGATTCAGAGGATTACATCGTCATGGTGGTCGCCGGCCCTAACGCCCGCAAAGACTACCATTACAACGAAACGGAAGAGTTTTTCTACCAACTGGAAGGGCGCATCACTGTGCGTACCCAGGTGGATGGTAACGTGGTAGACCACGTCCTTGAGGCGGGTGACATGTTTGTGCTCCCGGCTAAGACCCCTCACTCCCCCATGCGCGATGCAGGCAGCATTGGTTTGGTGGTTGAGCGCAAACGCGCTGGCAAAGGGTTCACCGACGGCTTGCTGTGGTTTTGCGATGCCTGCAACCACCCCCTGCACGCGGCCTACTTTGAGCTGAACAACATCGAAAAAGACTTTCTCCCCCATTTCCATGCCTTCTATGGCAGCGACGACTTGCGCACCTGCAAGAACTGTGGCCACACGATGGAAACTGATCCCCGCTTTACCAAATGAATCGCGCTACCCGCAACGAAGAAGACTATTTGAAAATGCTTCTTCGGCTCAAGATGACCGATGAAACCATCGGCACCAACCACTTGGCCGCCAAACTCAACGTGGCGCCCCCCAGCGTAACCTCCATGCTGAAAAAGTTAAAGTCTCGCGGCCTGGTGAACTACAAGAAGTACGGTACTATTGGTTTGACCCCTCTAGGCGAGCGCATTGCCATTTCCTTGCTTCGTCGCCACCGCATTTGGGAGGTTTTCTTGCACAAGACCTTGGGCTTTGATTGGAACGAGGTGCATGAAATTGCCGAGCAGCTTGAGCACGTTCGCAGCGAAAAGCTCATCAACAATTTAGAGGAATTCTTGGGCTTCCCTAAGACGGATCCCCACGGCGACCCCATTCCCAACGTAGACCTGCTCATGCCTAACTACGAGGGCCATCCCTTGACGCAGTCCCGCACGGGCCAGCATTGCCGCTTGGTTTCCGTGACCGACGATTTGCCCGAAATCATCTCCCAGCTCGACGCCATGGGCATACACTTGGATACCGAACTAGACATCTTGGGGCCCGGAGCGCCGGAAGGATCCATCGTGGTGCGTCACAACGGACGCGTCAACATGATTCGGGAAGAGCTCGCCAAAAAGCTTTACGTCATCTGAGGACCGTTCAGCCAAGCTAGGGCATTGCTGCCCAGGAGCTTAGATTTTTTCTCCGCCTCCCAAGGCATCGTTTGAATCAGACGCCCGGGTTCTAACTCGCCAAGCGGGAAGGGATAATCCGTGCCAAGGGCCACCTTATCCTCCCCTACCAAGTTGGTGATCAGGTCGAGCATGACTGGGTCGTGCACCAGGCTATCGAGCCAAAACTTCCCCATGTAGCTGCTTGGCGCCACGGGATTGTCCACGGCACAGAGGTCGGGGCGGACGTCGAATCCGTGCTGGATTCGGCCCAACGTGGCAGGAAAGCTACCTCCGCCATGGGCAATTGCTACACGCAAGCCGGGAAGACGCTCCAAAACGCCTCCAAAAATCAGCGAACAGAGTGCACGCGAGGATTCGGCCGGCATGCCCACCAGCCAGGGAAGCCAGTATTTGGGCATCGTGGGCGTACCCATCATATCCCAAGGGTGAACAAAAACGGCCATACCCAAGCGTTCGCAGGCCTCAAAGACGGGGAAGAGTTCGGGTGCGTCCAGGTTCCACTGTTCAATGTGGCTGCCGATCTGAATGCCCTTCAAGCCGATGGCCTTGCAGCGCTCCAATTCTTGAATGGCCAACTCCGGGGCCTGCATGGGCAGCGTTCCCAAGCCTTCAAATCGGGTGGGGTAGCGCTGGACGATGCCCGCGATGTGGTCGTTCAGGAAACGCGCTACTTCTAACGTGTCCTTGGGCTGAGCCCAGTAGCTAAACATGACGGGCACGGTGGACAGGACTTGCACGTGGACGCCGTGGTGGTCGCATTCGCCCATTCGGACCTCGGGGTCCCAGCAATTGGCCTGAATCTCGCGAAAGAATTTGTCGTCCTTCATCATGCGCGCACATCCAGGGCAGTGGTGGTCCAAGGTCACAAAACCCCCATAGCCAAAGCGTTGCGCAAAGTGCGGAATGTGTTCGGGCAAGATGTGCGTGTGGATGTCAACCACCAAGGGTGAAGTGTGCATAGCGAGGGCAAATGAGGGCTTGGGCGAAGATAGGGAAGCGCTACCTTTGTGCTTTGATTTCCATCTGATGAGCGACGCCATCCACCACGAATGCGGCATAGCCCTCCTGCGGCTCCGCAAGCCCTTGGACTACTACTTGGAAAAGCACGGTACGGCGCTCTACGGCCTGAACAAAATGGTGCTCATGATGGAAAAGCAGCACAACCGCGGCCAGGACGGTGCCGGACTGGCGGGCGTGAAGCTGGACATGGCTCCCGGGCAGCGCTACATCAGCCGCTACCGTTCGGTGGAAGCCAAGCCCATGCAGGACATCTTTCAGCGCATTCAGAATCGGATCAATACCGTTTTGGACGGTCAGCCCGAACGCCTCAAAGACGCGGCCTGGGTCAAAGAAAATATTGCCTTTGCCTGTGAGGTCTATTTGGGCCACCTGCGCTACGGCACCTACGGAGGCAATTCCATCGAGGCCTGCCACCCTTTCTTGCGCCAGAGCAACTGGATGAGCCGAAACCTCATCGTCGCCGGCAACTTCAACATGACCAACGTGAAGGAGCTTGTGGACGAACTCGTTCAACTGGGACAGCACCCCAAAGAACGCGCCGACACCGTCACGGTGATGGAAAAAATTGGCCACTTCCTCGACAAAGAGAACGAGCGTCTCCACAAGGAAGCCAAGGAAGTATTTGGCATGAGCAAAATGGACCGCAGCCGCTACCAGATGGACAACCTCCAGCTGCCCCGCGTGCTGAACAAAGCCTCGCGTGCATGGGACGGCGGATATGCCATGGGCGGCATGGTCGGCCAAGGCGATTCCTTTTTGCTGCGCGATCCCAATGGCATTCGGCCCGCCTACTACTACGTGGACGATGAAGTCGCCGTAGTGGCCTCCGAGCGTCCTGTCATTCAAACAGCTTTTGGGGTGCCCTTTGAAGAAGTCAAAGAAGTGCC
>CAXRFY010000001.1:0-3700 GCA_964229925.1 Schleiferiaceae bacterium | reverse complement strand
GCTTGCGCCACATCGATGTCTTCGGTGTAGGCGAAGGGCAGGTAGTTTCGGAACGCGAAGAAAACCAAGCCTGTAAAGAGCATAAAGAGTACCGTCAAGCCAAACAAGCTGGTCCCGGCCTGTCGAGCGCCTGCGACGTCTTTTTGGCCCATGTTTTGGCCAATTCGGATGGTGGCCGCGGCACCCAGTCCCGTCGCCGCCATGTAGGAAATGGACGCCAAACTAATGGCGACCTGATGGGCCGCGAGGGGTTTGGCCCCAAACGTGCCAATGATCCACGCCGATGCCGCAAAAGCACTCACCTCAAAAATGTACTGGAAGCCGGAGGGCAAGCCTATTTTCAGCAAGCTTCGTAGCGCGGGCCCGGACACCTTGGCCGCCAGCCACTGTGCGGGGTCTGCCTTGCCTCGACGCAGCACAAACCACCAAGCCGATACCATCATGTAGATGCGCGCCACCAGGGTGGCAATGCCGGCTCCCACAATGCCCCAACCAGGGAAAATCCACCAGCCGTAGATCAACAGGGCATTCAGACCAATGTTGCCCAAGTTGCCGTAGAGCGAAATCCGCATGGGGGTTTTGGTGTCGCCTTGCCCTTCGATAAACTGTTTGGCCGACATGAAGAGCATGAAGGGGATGTACGAAGCCATCACGATCCACAGGTAGGCCCTTGCCTCCTCTACGACGGCGGGTTCTTGCCCCGTAAACTGCACAAAGGCAAAGAGGGCCCACGCGAACACGAACATAAAGAGGGAGGTGACCCCGTTGACCACGGTGGCGTTCTTCAGCCAGCGCACGGCTTTGGAGGGGCGCTTCTGGCCGACCGCATGGGCCACCAACGGCGTTAAGCCATAGGCCATGCCAATGCCAAAGACCAGCGGAACCCCTTGGATGGAGCTCGCCAACGAAACAGCCGCCAAAGGAATGGTTCCCAAGGCGCCCACCATCATGGAGTCCGCTACACTCGCCGCAATGTGGCCAATTTGGCCGACAATGACCGGCAGGGCGAGAGGAAGATTCTCCCGCCACTGAAGGTCGATGCGCATTAGTCTTCCATCGCCTCGTAGCGCTCTACCTCACGGATGTAGAAGGTGTTCGCCTCGTCGAGGAGCTTGGACATTTCGTCGGTTAATTCGGTCTCATCTTCGCCGTCGATATCGTCGAGCCATTCCACTTCATCGCTGTCCAAATCAATCACAAAACGGGGGTATTCCGTATGGATGATGAAGACATTTTCGGGGTGGTCCGTGTTGTCGCCAACGAGAAATTTGGGAATGGCCATAGCTAGGATTTTTAGAAGATTCTTCCCCGAAGGTACGGCAGGGGCGCAGTACATTTAAGGCGTGAAGGTCCTCTTTTTTGCTCGCCGAACGCTTCACCGCCAACCCGGTGGCGATACCGTGCATGTGACCCAATCCCTCCAGGCGCTCCAAGCCCAAGGCCACCACGTCCAATTGGTCACGGAAACCGCCGACCTCCAACGCGCCTTAAAAGCCGATTCCTGGGACGTCTTACACTCCATCAATCTGGGCCGCCTTGCGGACCAGTACCCCTGCTATGCGGCCCGAAAAGCGCATCCCCACTTGAAGTGGGCGATCTCTACCGTTTGGGTCGATTACCGGGCCTACGACCGCAAGCGCTTAGTGCTCCTTCGCAGCCTTCCTTCCTCTTGGGTGGAGTTTGCCAAAATGCTGGGCCGAGCCCTGCTGAGCGGCGACCGCTGGCCCACTCTGGGCCTTCTCTTCATGCGCCAGCCCCTCCAAAAAATGGCCTGGACGGCCGATGTGCTCTTTGCCAGCACGGAGACCGAAGCGGCGCGCATTCGCAAGGCGACCGGTTTAGGCGCAAGCGTGCGAACCGTTCCCTTGGGCCGCGATCACCTATCAGTGGCACCTGCGGCGCCGGAGCGTCGAGGCTGGGTGGTTTTAGGCCGCGTGGAGGGCCTTAAAAATCAAGTAGCCGCCGTCGAAGCCTGGATCTTACTCAAAGGGCGGGGCTTTGATGCGCCGCTGAGGTTGTTTGGGGACGCCGCACCCAACCACGGCCGCTATGTAAAAAAGCTCCAAGCCGCCCTGAAACGTGCCCAAACCCTAGGCGCAGACGTCGATTGGAATCCTGCCCTAGCGCCTTCGGAAGTACCCAAGGTTCTCGCCACGAGCACCGGGGTGTTGGTCCCTTCCCTCTTTGAAACCTTTGGTCTGACCGCCTTGGAAGGCCTCCATGCCGGCTGCGAAGTTGTCCTCTCTTCCGCGGCCGAATCAGCCAGTCTTTTGGCCCCTTATGTCCGAACGGCTGCGCCCCATGCACCTGCACTGGCCGAAGCTGTCCTGGCCGCCCACACCGCCCTGCCGCTTCCTCCGGAGGCCTTCACCTGGGAGGCGGCCTCCAAAGCCCTGGCCCAAGGCTATGCGGAAGCAGGTCATTTCATCGCCTTCACCGGTTCGCGCGGTATGCCCAACCGCTACGGCGGCTACGAAGAAATGGTCGACCAAGTGGGGCGCGGGTTGGCCGATCAGGGCCACCGCGTGTGGATCAGCACCTCTTCCGCCCATCCGGACCGCGACTACCACTACCCCGGCATCCGGCGTGCCCGGCATCTGGACCCCGAATCCTGGTTGGGTTCCGCCGGCCAATTTGTTTACGACTGGATCAGCCTGCGCGCCCTCAAACCCTGGCAGCCCGACGCCCATTTTGCCCTCGGAACGACCAGCAGTGGGCCTTGGCTTCGGTGGACTTTCTGGCGCGGCCGCAGCCCCCTAGCTGTCCACATGGACGGGCTGGAGTGGATGCGCGGAAAGTACTCCCCCGCGGTCCGAGCCTACCTGCGCCGCGCCGAAACCTGGGCCACCCGAGGTGCCCAAATCCTAGTCTCCGACAATCCGGGCATCAGCGCCCACCTCCAGGCCTACCAACTTCCCATTGAAGAGATTGCCTACGGCGTGGAGTCACCCATGCCTATGAGTCCTGAAGCGCTTGCCCAAACCCTGGAGGAAAGCGGCCTGAGACCTGGCGGCTACGCACTCCTCCTCTGCCGTTTAGTGCCCGAAAACAACATCGATCTCGCCCTCGACGCTTTATTGGACGAGGGCCCGGTAGCCGTCCTCGGCAACTGGTCCAACGCCTACGCCCAGACCCTCCTCAAACTTTTTGGAGCGCATCCAAACTTCATTCAGCTCCAAGCCAATTTTGATCCAAACTACACGCAGGCGCTCCGTCAAGGCTGCCGCCTCTACGTGCACGGCCATTCCGCGGGGGGCACCAATCCGGGCCTCCTTCAGGCTATGGCTGCTGGTTGCCGAATTTCTGCCCACGACAACGTTTTCAACCGTGCCGTTCTCGGTCCGAACGCCTCCTACTTCAGCAGCCCCTCCGACCTCGTCCGCGCGTGGAACCATGCGGATGACCTCCCCACCTTCACCTCGGAATCTAACCGCTATTCCTGGCCTGCCGTCACCCAAGCCTACGCCGACTTGGCAGGGAGAATGAGGGCTAGAGGGCTAGAGGGCTAGAGGGCTAGAGGGCTAGAGCTTGGCAAAACAACGGAAGGTCCCGGCGCGCGGCGAAGGTCCACCACACGGTTTAAGGGTAAAAGAGATTAAGCGTTTAAGCGAAAAGGCTAGAGCGCAAAGCGCGTGCTCTCTAGCTTTCTAGCTACCTAGCTAATTTGCGCGAAGCCCGAGCCCTCTAGCTTTCTAGCTAC